>CAYZQX010000295.1:0-5760 GCA_964480615.1 uncultured Chitinophagales bacterium
CAAGAGGGTACGTCTGCCAGTTTCGTCATCCTACAGTATGTTAAAGAACCGCTTACAGAGCTTGAATGAAATCCATTCTATCAAGCTGCTGTATATCGCTGTAGGAGAAGGCTTCGAACCTCCAAGGAGCAGTTAGTGCAAGTGGAAAGTTATTAGAGGTACTAATAATTTTCCAACAACATTTATCCCGTGCTCTCCACCCTCGAGACAAGAGGGTACGTCTGCCAGTTTCGTCATCCTACAGTATGTTAAAGAACCGCTTAAAGAGCTTGAATGAAATCCATTCTATCAAGCTGCTGTATGTTGCTGTAGGAGAAGGCTTCGAACCTCCAAGGAGCAGTTAGTACCTTCGGAAACTTTTTGGGCTCTATCCAAAAAGTCTCCGAGGTCTTTATCCCGTAATCCCCACCCTCGAGACAAGAGGGCACGTCTGCCAGTTTCGTCATCCTACAGTATGTAATTCAAAGAACAGCTATTATTCAATTACGGCTCAAAGATAGTAGCACATCACTGATACTTGCAAATTATTTATTAAAAATTCATTTTATTTTGATATTATTAAATAATATAGTATATTTGCTAAATAAAATTAAGATAATTATGTCTAAGACCCCTTTGGAAAAGTTGGATAAAACCGATTTTACCATTCTTAATTTGTTGGTTAGCAATGCAGAGCTTACTTACAAAGAAGTGGCTGATCAGATCTTTCTCACACCTGCGGCGGTTCACTTCCGTGTAAAAAAAATGATGGATTTGGGGATTATCCGTGGCCAATACCTCGATTTGGACTATCGTCTTTTGGGCTATGGGATTGTCGCCTATTTGGGGATTTTCCTAGCGGATGGTATTGAGTATAAGGATGTGGTGATACAACTTGAGCGCATTGATCAAGTCATCGAAGTTCACTATACCACGGGTAATTATGGGTTGTTTATTAAATTAGTTTGTAGGGATACCTTGGATCTTTATACCTTGCTGCACGATAAGATTCAGCGTATCCCAGGAATTCAACGCACTGAAACCCTCATATCGCTCCAAGAGAATATTAATCGAACCCTTAAACCCAGCCAAGTGTAAATTCACATCATGCTCTACATTATACCCACACCCATCGGAAACTTAGAGGACATAACCCTAAGAGCCATTAGAATATTAAAAGAAGTTGATCATGTATTATGTGAAGATACGCGTACCTCTAAGCGGCTACTTGATCATTATCAAATTACGACGCCTTGCAATTCCTTCCACGCTTTCAATGAACACAAAGTGCTAGAAAAATGGATTGGATTATTGTCAGGAGGCGCGGATATTGGCCTAATAAGCGATGCCGGCACTCCTAGTATTTCCGATCCGGGATTTTTGTTGGTAAGAGCTTGTATTGAACAGGGAATCAAGGTAGAATGTTTACCAGGTGCTACTGCATTTGTACCAGCATTGGTTAATTCGGGATTGCCAACTGATCAGTTTCACTTTATGGGCTTCTTACCGCATAAAAAAGGCCGTCAAACAGCCTTGAAAAAAATTGCGGATTCTAATGTTACCACAGTCCTATATGAATCCCCATTTCGAATCATCGGCCTCCTTGAAGATATAGCATCACTCATGGGAGAGGACCGAAAGATGAGCATATCACGCGAAATAACAAAGAAATTTGAAGAGACTACCAGAGGTAGTGTTTCTGAGTTACTCCTTCATTATCAATCAAATAGTCCCAAAGGTGAATTTGTAGTTGTAATTGAAGGCATCGCCGCAAAAAAAAATAAAGAAACGAAGCAAAAGCAGGAAGGCCGCAATAGACACCATGAACCTGACCATACATCAATGATTGATAGTGATGATGAACTAGATCTTGATACGGATGCAAACAAAGGAAGTTTTATAAGCGACGATGATCAAGATTAATTTAGTATAGAGTAATTTTGTTATTCAATTCATCTGTATTTTGTAAAGCAATAATAAAATTTTAGCTTATTTTTTTTAAATAAAATTCATAAAGCATATTAGATTTGTAAGTCGATAGTTTATGGAAAAAAAAGCGTCACTATTAATTAGCTTTTCAGTATAATAATTTATATGGAACAAGAGAAATTAGCAAGCTTACTAAAGCAAGTAAAGACCATTGCACTTAATACAGGACAATGGGTAGCTTCACAACAATCTTCATTTAACCGAGGGCATATTGATACTAAGTACATCAACAATCTAGTGACGGATATCGATAAGGAATCAGAGCACAGGATTACAAATGCGCTCAAGTCCTTGCTACCGGAGGCTGGTATAATAGGGGAAGAGGGTGTTAATAATAAGACTGGAATAATCAACTGGATAATTGATCCACTCGATGGTACAACTAATTATATACACGGCATTCCACAAGTGGCTATATCCATAGCACTAGCACGTGGTGAAGAAATTTTGCTTGGTGTAGTATATGAAATATATAGGCAAGAATGTTTTGCAGCATATAAGGGTGGAGGCGCTACGTTAAATGGCGCTCCAATCACGGTATCTACTACTACTCAACTAGAACAATCCTTATTAGCTACAGGTTTGCCCTTCTATGATTTTCAGTATATAAAACCCTATTTTGCAAGCCTCGAATTTTTTATGCGACATACCAGAGGGATAAGGCGCTGTGGCTCTGCTGCTACGGATTTATGTTATGTTGCTTGTGGTCGTTATGATGGTTTTTTTGAACAAACATTACAGCCTTGGGATATGGCTGCAGGTATATGCATCATTCAAGAAGCAGGTGGTGTATGTACCGACTTTAATCGAGGAAACCTGATATTACAACAAAAGGAAATTATAGCCGCTAATCCACTAATACATACTTTAATGAGTAATATCATAGGTGATAAGTATGATGATCTTTCTTAATCATGCCATAGTGATGCATATATAATTTATGAAATTTTTTTATTGAAATTCTATTAGGGCGAATCCTATTTAGTTCGTTGCCTCACTAAATAGGACCGGGCTATTCCAAGCTCCACTTCGTTTCGGTCTTATGTTCATACAGCCAAGGAACATAAGACTAAACTTTCCATATCCCTTTCGCGGGCTATAAGAAATCATCTTAGCATTGTGGTATTATTGTTATTGAGGTTCTACTTGAATAAAATTATTTTAGAAACATTGCTTTAAATAGTTTAGTGTCTAATTATTACATACCGCATATTACCAGCCTCTAGTGGAGTCAAAAGTAATACATTACGAGTAATGCTATTTGATTTATGTCTTTCTTATAGAATCATTCAATGTCTCAAATATGTTTGAGCAACTCCTCTGCAAGTTTAAAAACCGTGGTGGAAGATTCTTCTTTAGCAGGATTGAGGTGGTCAAATCTATGATAATTTCTCTTTGCCCTATTGATTGCTAAGTCAATTCTTCTCTTGTTAGTTTTGGCATCTAACCCATTCAATAGCTCAAATAATTTTTCATTTATTTTTTTATCGCCATAACCATTAAAAATTATATTGAAGGGAGATAAGAGTTCATTTAGTTTACCATTGTAATCCTTTTTCGCCATTCCTCCTCCTTGATGATCATCAAAGTGTAGAATTAACCAATATTCAAAAGCTTGATTGGAGTATGCTGTGTAAAAATTTAGTTTATTTGCTAAATGAATTGCGTAGTTAAAATCATTATCCGAAAAGTCGTCTTTGTCAAATACACACCATATTTGATCGTAATGTTTTTCGCATTTTAGTTCTTTAGCTCTGTTAACTAATGACGTGGTGTTAAAGCCTTCACCAACGGTCTTTATGGTTGCGAATGATAGCCTAAATTGATTAAAATAGGAAGGTTCTGTATTTTCCCCCTCGCACACTATAAGAATTAATGGCTTTTCAATCAGTTTCGCAATAGGTCTATTTAAGTTTGGCTCAGTTCTGTTTTTAGCTTTAAACGGTTTTTTATGACTTTGCTTGCTAGCTTCTTGTTCAATCTTTTTATTATTCTTTTTCATATTGCGCTTTTTGTAAATTGATTTCATCAAAAAAGCCAAGGTATGGTATCGCTCCATATTTTCCTCTAATGTAATTATCCTCAAAAGCTTCATTTTTTTTAACTTCATCCGATTTAAAATCTGCTAGAGAGTATAGTTCTGCTTCACCATATTTGTTTTTATTTGTAAACCATATTTGATCACGTCGAAATAATCCTGAACTTAATAGATTGGTATCATTCGAATTAAAAATTAGCTGTGCATTCTTGGGATTAAAAGACTTTGAATTAAATAAGGAAACAATTTTCGAAACTAGGTTTGGATGCAATTTAGAATCTAGTTCATCTACGACTAAGATTGAGCCATTTTCTAACACATCTAAAATTGGACCAGTTAAAGCAAAAAATTTTTTTGTTCCTGATGATTCATCCTTTTCTAGTGAAAAGTTTACACTATCAATTGCATTTTTATTTACATCATAAATTTTATGAGTAGTAAGCACGTCGGTATAATAATCTACTTTTTCTTCCCTAATTTCTCTTTGTATTTCATCACGGATTTCTTGTGGAATATTTTTATTAACACTGTCCATATCTGGCTTTTGAAGTTTGATATCGTGAATGCCAAGATCAGCAGCTTTTAATAATTCCAAGATTTTTGTTTTGTGTTCAGGGATTTTTGATTTCCCAAGTGTAAAACCATGATAACTTATTTCGTCTAAGCCAGCAAGAAATTTTAGATTTTTAAACCATTCAATAACTGATATAGCTGTTTTTTCATTGAATTGGGCTGCAACAGAGACTAATAGCGCATTTTCTCTAACTAGACCTTCTTTAATTATTGTTGTCCCTTTTGTAAAATTTCTATCATGAGTTTCAAATTGATCGCCCTCTCTGTAAAATAATTCAACTTCTTTTGTTTTAGGACGATGATATAGCCATTCAGTGATTATTTTCTCTCTAGTAGCTTCAAAACCATACCTGAATAAAACACCTTTGTGTAAAAAAATAATTTCAAACTCACTAGGTCGGTTTTCCGTTTCTTTACTCAGTCTGAAAGGAACTACTTCAATGGTTTCTCCATTATGTCTGTCTTTTGAACTGTTAATTGTGAAATTTCTCATAAATACCATGGCTTCTAATAATTTGCTCTTTCCACTTGCATTGGCTCCATAGATAACAGCACTCTTGAGTAGCCTGTAATTGAAAGACTTGTCCTCATAAATATTATCGTTAACCAGAGTGTCCTTATCATAGTTTGAAGCAATAAGGCTTAATGTTGCTCTTTCTTTAAATGTTCTGAAATTTTTTATTGAAAATTGTAAAAGCATAATAGACGAAGGATTGTTTATTAGGTAATGCAAATATAGTACATATTATTAGAAATTGTGTAAAATAGATGGAGCTTTCGTTAATAAAATGATATAAGTGGCTTTTATTATGTGAATTTTGATAATTTGACTTTCTTTGCGAATTGATAATGCTCCATTATTTGAGTCTTATACAATTACATAAGGCTTTGTTATTAGTGTAGAATAAAGCGATTATTATCACCGTAGTGTACAATAAATACAAAATCTCGTTGATTATAGCACTCATTTTTTTATATTTAGGGCTTGCTAAATAACGCTGAATTTTATTATTGTAATAGGTGCTAGATATTATAAGTGCAAAAGATATTCACATTAATTTATTGGGTTTCGTAAAAAAGTTTGTATCCTAAAAATAAAATGTCATTTCATATATATTTCGATTTCAAGTTGTATTCGCGATAGGGATAGTAGCGGCACCCCGCAGCGACCTTTTGGGAGC
>CAYZQX010000296.1:0-5748 GCA_964480615.1 uncultured Chitinophagales bacterium
TTAAAGAATATAAACATATTGCAGACATTGAAGAAGTAGTGATTATGACAGGAATTTTGCATTTTTCAGGCACCAATCCTGAAGAGAAGAAGAAGATAGAGACTGAGCAAGAAGCGTGGCGGACTGTAAATGCAATGTTTGAAAATGAGAAAAAAGAATTCATCAAAGCCCTAACAGAAAAGGACCGAGCCTTGAAAGAAAAAGACCAAGCTTTGAACGAAAAAGACCAAGCTTTGAATGAAAAAGACCAAGCCTTGAATGAAAAAGACCGAGCCTTAATTGAAAACAAAAAAACACTTGATGAAATGGCGAAGGAACTTGAAGAATTAAGACAAAAACTTAGATATAAAAAATAATAGGACAAAGAATTAAAGCTTTAAATACGGTAGGTCTTTGTGCTAGATTTGAACAGTAAAATACAATTTTACTCTTGTGCTTATTCGAACAGATATCCTTACACCAAGTGTCACTATACAATCAAGCGATAATGGTCATTAGATAGCCAGCTCTCTCCAATATTTTCGAACAATAAAATTTACATAGAACTTGTTCAATTACGCCTAAATCTTTTAATATAAGAGATATTGAAGACTGTATGTGCAATAGATATGCGCAATATTTGATGCGTTTCAGTTAAAAAAGCTGGTATCATAAATATGAAATTTCGGCTCTTAGATATTATTTTTTCTATTTGATTTTGCGATAGGGATGCGGAATGGTTTAGTCTTATTCACTGATTCCTACCACTGATGTTTTTGGCAAGTTTTGTTGTTTTGAACAGTAGAATATTAATATAGAGTAATAAAAGAGGAATTAGTGAATAAGACCGAAACGAAGTGTAGCCTGTAGCAGCCCGGGCCTGTAAGGCATCGCCCAAAATTCAAAAATTTGAGTTATTGTGTAAGCCTTACTTATAATCAACAATCTAACTAAAAAATTGTATATTTGCAAAATCAACAAATCATGCTTTTTAATGGTAATTGCAAATCCTATATATGATGTAGTTTTCAAAAAAATGATGGAAAATGAAAGAGTTGCCAAATTCTTTATAGGAACTCTTTTGGATCAAACTATAGAAGCTGTAGAAGTAAAATCTCAAGAATTCACCTACATAGATGAACTTGCAGGACTTGCGGTATTTAGGCTTGATTTTATTGCCACCATACAGACATCTGACGGAGGGTTTAAGAAAGTGTTGATAGAAATACAGAAAGCAAAGAATCAGATTGATTTAATGCGTTTTAGAAACTATTTAGCCGAACAATATAAAAAAGAAGATAACGTAAATGAGGAGAAAGTAATTTTACCCATTACAACAATTTATATTTTAGGCTTTAAATTGCCAGAAATAGAAACCCCTTGTATAAAAGTAGAACGCAATTATAGAGATCTAATTAATAAAACTGTATTAGAAGTAAAGAGCGAATTTGTAGAGAAACTAACTCACGATTCTTATGTAGTTCAGATAGAGAGAATAACTGACAGATATTCAAGCAGATTAGACAAATTGTTGAGTGTGTTTGAGCAAAAGCATTTTGTGGACGATAAAAAAATCATTAAAGAATATAAACATATTGCAGACATTGAAGAAGTAGTGATTATGACAGGAATATTACATTTTTCAGGCACCAATCCTGAAGAGAAGAAAAAGATAGAGACTGAGCAAGAAGCGTGGCGAACAGTATATGCAATGTTTGAAAATGAGAAAAAAGAGTTTATCAAAGCATTGAAAGAAAAAGACCGAGCCTTACTTGATCATAAAAAAGCACTTGATGAAATGACAAAAGAGCTTGAAGAATTAAGAAAGAAATTAAAAGACAAAAATTAATACGGCAAAGAATTAAAGCTTTGCATATTGGAGCTTTTTGTGCTAAATTTAAACAGTAGTAATACAATTTTACTCTTGTGCTTATTCGAACAGATATCCTTACACCAATTGTCACTATACAATCAAGTGATAATGGGCAGCAAATAGCCAGCTTAGCCATTGCAGATAATCTCTGCTTATTAGTTCCATCACAGTTAGTTAGAGGACTGCTTCATAAGCTGAAATAAAGCGATTATGGCGATGCCTGCGGCCCGGGCTGCTCCAGGCTACATTGCATTCCGGTCTTATTCACTGACCCCTTTTTTTTTGCTTAAAATATAAACTACTGTTTATAACCAAACAGCTGAACTAAGACAGCAGTAATAGGTGTCAGTGAATAAGACTAAACCATTGCGCATCCCTATCGCAAATACAGCATTAGGGGTTATTAAGTTAGCTTAGTATTGTATAGGCTTGTGTACTAATCATGCAAGTCATACCCACCAAAATTGTTCAAGCAATTTTTATTTTTACTTTTTTTAAAAAAAATTATAGTCGATTATACAATATTTGAATCGGTTCTGCGATTGGATTAATAGTAGGTTGTGCTAAGTTAATTGGGTCTTTGATTAGTTAGGTAAAATTTTATATTAGCATAAAAAAGGTATTCAACCAAAAATTATCTTATCTTAGTGGTGGGTTGTTTATTCTTAGGCTGGATAGTGGATTAGTTGGTTTGCTGAAGGCAGTGGAATTCTGTTATGGTGGACCTGTCTTATTAGGTGATATGATGGGCAATCTAAGTTCAATCGAAATAATATTTTTTGAAGTTACAATAACCTAATTAAATGCAATTGAAACATTTCCGATACCCGCTTATTTATCATATAGATTTTTTCACTATTAACTTCATCATTATGTAAATAAGTTCCTATGAAAAATGTTCTTTATTTTGATATTTTATTGATATTTTTATTATTTGGGAGATACGATTTAGCTCCTGAAAAATTACAAAGCTCCTCGTCACAAAAAATTGAGAGGAAAAATAGTGATCTTACAGAAGCATATAGTGATAGTACTATTACAGATAGTATCAATACTGATACCATTTATAATCAGTACTATGAAGATCCAGGTATCTCAATTCTAACAAGGCCTCTTATAGAGGGAGAAGTGACAAAACTGGTTTATCTACCCGAAAAACCTTGGACACGTAAAACGACTATTGCAGTAGTCTCCTTAACTACTGGTGATACACTGGGAAAATACACCCCTTGGGATCACAATCCATTCAAAGAAATGCCTTGGCCTTTAGTTTATAAGGAGAGTTACCAAGATGATACTAAGTACGATGTAGCTGGTTTGCCAAAGTCAGCTATCTTGCCCTATATACCCAAGGGTTTTATCGAAACTTATGAACAATGTCCAGCAGCAAAAGTGGTAGCTTCATCAGGATTCAATCCAAATGACAGCCTTTATAGTATAGTATATGATTATTTGGATTTTTATGAAGAAGCTGGGGATTTGAGTTTTATGTACGCAAATCTATCAATACTCACACATAAAGGGAGACTCCATAAGATATATCAGGGCGAGCCATTTTATACTCAGGGTCATCTTTCTATAAATGGGAGATATATGGTAGTGGAATACTTGTTTGGCGCAAGCGAAGGTTGTACCTTGTTTCAGCCTGAAGGAAATACTAGTGGACTAGTAGTAGTGGACCTTTATAATCTAAAACGAAAACCAGTATTTCAATCTTTTAGTAATGAAAATGAATATACTTGGTATGGTTCAAGTAAAAAAAAGTATATTAGGGATAAATTAGTTTTTAAATCGAGGCAAATTAGAAGTAATAAATGGACTTGGTATTTTATTGATGATGTGGAAAATAAGATATATTTCCGTGAAGGGAATATGGGATTGAACTGCTGGCCATTGATTTCTGATGGTATAGGGGTAAATTGTACTGATATTGCAGGCAATATTTTGTCCACAGTACGCTATAGCGAAATGAATGTTATAGACTTAAATAAACAATAATATGAAAGGCACCTTACTGAAATACCTTAATAATTATGAAACACCTAATTCTATTTTTATTTACTGGACTGTATGGACTATATGCCCAGCCCAGTACCTGTATTACTCCTGAATTGGATAGCCTTATAAAAGAATTAAATCGTATGGAGCTCCAATTAAACTATGATAAGAATTCTAGGTTTTCCGGACAGACACTAGTAACGATGGAAGAGCCTTATTATACACAGATGATCGCTGATTCCTTAGCTATTTGGATGCCAAAGGGTAGTGTAGGACTAAATGATGAAATAAAATTTATGAGAGCCAGGCCAATTATAGATGTCATCATTAAATTGTTAGATTCTGAGCGGTATTATGTTGATTATGCTGTGGGAGAAGATTATGAGGGCAATAAACATACTGTTAGGAAGCCACCAGTATATCAGCGACATTCAGTATTGAATTATTTAATGGAGGTGACAAATTTGCCAATAGCTAGAAAGGGTGCTTTTATGAATGACAAGAATGTAGCCTTTGCCAAGCAATGGTTTAAGGACCACCCTGATTATAAAATTATAAAATAACCTCACTAAATTTTATCTCTAATGAAAAACATAGTATTCTTACTATTAATAGTGATTCCACCTTGGTATGATCTCCTATGGTCACAGCCGGATATTGCCCTTATAAATCCCTGTACAGGTTATTCTAATGGCCAGTTAACATTTAGTGTCTAGGCAGCATAGTAGGATAGTTTCAGTTGCGTATATTTGTCTTGTACAGAAAGCCCATTTTTTGATCAAGACAACCTGATGTCTTACTGTGGTGGCAATAAATTGCGTTATTTCCAGTTGAATCGTATTCATCTTTGTGATTAAAAAATTTTATTAAAATGAAAAAATATTATTTGCTTTTAATTGTGTTTATTATTTGCAGGCTGACTGCACAGACTACAAAGCAAAATGTTGATGAGTATTATAATGATTATATTAGTTGTGTAGATAGCGTAGGGCGTGGAAATGCTTATATGTGTCGTTTACATTTTAATAAATTATTGGAAAACTCAGGTGCAGTAGTCGAAAAGTTTAGCCTTATGTCAAAAGAAGAAAGACAATTTAACATGGGTCGTGTTTCTACATTGTTGTCAAATATTTTCAAACAAGAAGATACTCTTATAAATCAAAAGTTATTTGATTTTCTACTAGAATCGGACAAATGGCTTATTGATAATTACCGACATCGCTTATCACCAACGTTTATTTCACCGGCAGGTAAAGCTATGCTACTAGCCAAAATGGATACGATCATCAAACCTGGTAAACGTTTTAGTCAATGTTTAATGCAATTTCTATGTGAAGCTAGAATACCAGGTATTGAATCCTATTTAGAAGAAGTAATAAAACACGCGGAAGCGCATACAGACTCTAATAGCAGGTATCCTATCCCAAGGTATCCTGAAAACAAAGATTTTAGCAAAGAAAAATGGCTTGAAAATCGCAAGAAACACAAGTCAATTTATGATACCCTACCATTTTTGCCAGCTATGCGGCATAGAATGGTTTTAGCTAGTATGGGTTATGATAATTATGGAAAACAAATAGCCGATTATTATAGACTTATGTATTTTCATATTAATAATATTCAAACAGGGGATTATGATGACATATTTAGGTATGTTAGAAATAAAGAGTTTGTAATCTTTTTGTTAGAAGTAATGAACTCTGATTTGTCACATAAAGATTTTAATAATGATACTGCCTATCCTCGCTATGCTATTCCTGGTGTTCTAAAATTTATTGTTGCAGATTATGATAAATACTATTATAACAATTTGTATGGTAAGGGATTTAATGGTGATGAAAAAATAGAGCTTACGAATAAGTGGTTTGAGGAGCATCCAGATTATTCATTGATAAAAT
>CAYZQX010000297.1:0-5702 GCA_964480615.1 uncultured Chitinophagales bacterium
TTCTATTTAGATTGGGGAAATATTTTTCCTAGCACAGGAAAATATTATTTAGCCGCAAAATGCATTAAATCAAAACCTCCTACTAAAGGCGGAAAACACTGCGAAAGCCTTTACCAAATACTGTCTAAATAGTGGAGAAGAAATTGAATATGGATATGGCTGGCATCTAAGAGCGATCAATGGCATTTCTACTAGAGAACATGGTGGCAGTATTTTTGGATACAAGTCGATGGCTGTATATATCCCTAGTGAGGATATATATGTAGTCGGACTTACAAACTGCGACTGCAATTCACCCACCAAGCTCACACAAGACATCGCTAAATTGGTCTTAGAAAAATACATGGGAAATTAATCTAATGAAGCGCCCTCATTCGATCAACAATGGCCATTATCTTACTGAAGAAAAACTTTCACAAGTAACCCGATCATGTAAAGCATCGTCCTAAATTTATTACTAGGGCTTGCTAAATAACTCTGAAATCTTTTATTGTAATAGGGCTTAGCTATTATTAGTGCAATGGATATTCGCACAATTTTAATAGTTTATGTAAATAAGCTTGCATCATAATTATAAAACGTCATCTCATACACATTGCTACTTCAAGTTGTATTCGCGATAGGGATCGACGCGGTACCCCACAGCGAAACAGCGTGTAGCGAGGAGTACAAGCACAGAGCCCGGGCCGCAGGCATCGCCATAATCGCATACTTATGAGTTATTTAGCAAGCCCTAAATAAACCTATCAACTATTTGATGACAGCTTCCCATAAAACTTCAGCAGGATGCAGAGATTTGCGTTTCGTGCCATCCATTATCTGATGCCTACAGCTTGTGCCTGGAGCAGCTATAATCGTTTCCTGAGCTGCTTTGCGTACATTGGGAAATAGTACCAGCTCCCCTACTTGCATACTAACCTCATAGTGTTCCTTTTCATAGCCAAATGAGCCCGCCATTCCGCAGCAGCCTGATGGTATGACTTCCACCTGGTAGTTAGCGGGAAGTGCCAGTACGTGTGCCGAACAATCGACTGAGGCTAAAGATTTTTGGTGACAATGGCCGTGCAGCAAGACTTTTTTTGATTGATTGGTAAACTGCTCACTGCTGATGATCCCTGCTTCCATTTCCTGCTGCAAAAATTCCTCTAATAACATACAGTGCTTGCCGATCTCCACAGCCTTAGGCTGAAGTTCAGTGGGCAATAGCTTGCTAAATTCATCTCTAAATGTAAGTATGGCCGATGGCTCTATGCCGATCATAGGCTGTGCAGCACTGATTATATCTTTGAGAATTTCAAAATTATGTATTGCAGCTTGCTGTGCCTTATCCAGCAAGCCTTTGCTTATGGCGGCGCGTCCACTTTCATAGATTGGTGCTAGCTCTACATCATAACCCAGCTTGTTTAATAGTTGATAGGCCGCTTGCCCTACAGTCACATCATTGTAATTAGTAAATTCATCGGCGAATAGCCATATCTTTTTATGAACACTCTTGGCTGACTTATTGTTGTTTTTTTTCTCCTTATTGATCCATTGGACTAGCGTATGTTTATGCAATAGTGGCAGGGATCTTTGAGCTGCCACACCCAATGTTTTTTTAATAATTGAAGCAGTAACTCTATTGCCTAAAAAGAAATTATTTATGCCACTTACAGCTGCCGCATAGCTATTGATCTTACCTATATTGCCAAATAGTCTTGAACGCAGCGGCACACCATTTGCTTTTTGGTATTGATATAAAAATTCTGCTTTAAGTGCTGCCATATCCACATTCGATGGACATTCACTAGTACATCCTTTGCAGGACAAGCACAATTCCATTACTTCATAAATCTCTTTGTGATCAAAACGGTTTTGTTTAGTGCTATTCATCATAAACTCCCGCATCACATTAGCCCTTGCCCTCGTGGTATCTTGCTCATTGAGCGTAGCCATATAGGATGGACACATGGTACCTCCTGAGATATGTGTCTTGCGGCAGTCACCTGATCCATTACACTGTTCAGCCATACGCATCAGCCCTTTAGTAGCTGAGAAATCGAGCATAGTCTCTATATGTGGCGGTAGCACATCTACCTCGTATCGCAGATTAGTGTCCATAGGAGGGACATCTGTAATCTTTCCTGGATTAAAAATATTTTGCGGGTCAAATGTATTTTTGACCATCTTAAACAGCGCATACACCTCATCGCCCACCATGTATTTTACAAACTCACCGCGCACCCTTCCATCGCCATGTTCACCACTCAGTGCGCCGCGATACTTCTTTACGATCTCGGCCGTTTCTTGTCCTATAATCCTAAAGAGTTTATAGTCCTCTGCATCGCGAAGATTCATAATAGGACGCAGGTGCAGCTCTCCAGCACCTGCATGGGCGAAGTGTACGGATGATTTGCCATACCTAGCCAGCATCTCATCGATGTCTTGTATGTAGGCGGGCAGATCCTGTACGCGTACAGCGGTATCTTCGATAAATCCCAGTGGCTTACCATCGCCTGGCAGGTTGCTCAGTAGGCCAAGCCCCGCAGCCCTCAGATTCCACACTTTTTGTATGTCCTTGCCCTCTACTATCGGATAGTGATATCCTAGCCCTTGGCCCTTGAGATCATCCACCAGTCGTCTTATTTGGCCCTCTAGGCCAGGCACAGTATCGCTACACAGTTCAAATACCATGATCGCAGCGGGATCCCCTTCCACAAAAAATCGATTTTTTAGTTGCTCTCTTTGTGTTTTAGTACACTCTAGAATATGATGATCCATAAGTTCCACCGCATAGGGCTGATGCTGCATACCCACTACAGCACTCTTATAGGATTCAGCAATTGTATGAAAGTGGGCGCATACAAGCGCTTTGTGTTTAGGCGGTAGCGGAATTAAGTTGAGCTTTATTTCATAAGTCAGCGCTAATGTCCCTTCCGAACCCGCTAATAGCTTACAAAAATTAAATGGCTTAGCATCGCCACTAAAGAGTTCACAGTCCATCAGCTCATCCAGTGCATAGCCAGTATTGCGCCTTCTTATATCGGGATGTGGGGAGTTAGCAGTAATCAACTGACGCGTGGCTGCATCACTCAATAATGTGTGGATGAATCGGTAGGCATTCGCTTCCACCGTGTCGCCCTGACCACTTTGCTCCATATATTCCGCCTTGCTCAGTGGTCTAAAATGAGCACATTCACCATCTGCTAATACAGTCTTCAGCTCTAATACATGATCGCGTGTAGCACCATATACAATCGAAGTTGATCCACAGCTATTATTGCCAGTCATACCACCGATCATACAGCGGTTAGAGGTCGATGTATTGGGGCCAAACTGTAAGCCGTAAGGCGCAAGCGTTTTATTGAGATCATCTCGTATCACACCAGGCTGCACCCTTACCCATTTCTCTTGTTCATTAATCTCAATAATTTTATTGAGGTGTCGCGATGTATCTACTACGATACCTGTTCCTACACATTGACCTGCCAGCGAAGTGCCTGCTGTCCGCGCGATGAGTGAAGTCTTATGATCCCTAGCATAGCGAACGAGCAACTGTAGGTCCTCCACATTTTTAGGCAAAGCTACTGCCAGCGGCATCTGCTTATACAGCGAAGCATCAGTAGCATAGAGGGTGAGCATTTTTTGATCCCAATACAGCTCCCCTTGAAGTGCTGCTTGCAATGATTCTAATGAATGGTTATCCTTGTGTGACATTGTGTATAATAAAACTTGCTAAGTCATAAAGAGCAAAATTATTTTCAGGGCGAATCCCTAGTAATTCGACAAGCTCATTACTAGGGTCGGGCTATTACAGGCTTCGCTATCGCTTCGGTCTTATGGTCATACAGCCTATGACCATAAGACTAAACCTTTCATATCCCTTTCGCAATAATAACTACAGCATCTTAGCAAAAAAAATGATTAGAAAAAAAACAAATACCCTGCAAAGGTAAGCCAATCTGTGAAAACAAAAAGCCGCACGATCTAGGATCTGTGCGGCTCATTATTATGATTTACCTCTTAGGATTATTCTCCTTTTTTTAGTTTCTCTATTTTATCATCATCGCTATCATCGTTACCTAACTTACTTTTTTTGTTCTTCTTATTGCCTTTTTTCAAGTTTTCAATTTTTTCATTTTTCACATCATCGTCATTCTTTCCGTCCTTACCCTTCATTTTACCAGGAGGCATATCTCCTTTGCCTTCATTTCCCTTTCCCTTGCCTTGGCCTTTTCCATGATTAGGGGTGTGGTCTTTATCACCTTCTCCTTTATGTTGACCGTGATTAGGGGTGTCCTTACCTTTGCCATCGTGATCCTTGTCCTTTGACTCTTTATCCTTGCCTTCCTTTGGGTTAGGATTAGTAGGGTATGGGTTAGGGCGCGGAGGCGCTTGATTTGGATTTTGGGTAGGCTTGGTTTCAGACTTACTAGGCGCAGGCTTGGTTTGGTCTTTGGTAGGCTTACTAGGAGCTGGCTTGGTTTCGACATTTGGCTTACTTGGAGCTGGCTTGGTTTCCGTTTTACTAGGCGCAGGCTTTGTTTGATCCTTAGTAGGTTTGCTAGGGGCCGGCTTAGTTTCGGCATTTGGCTTACTAGGAACTGGCTTAGTTTCTGTTTTACTAGGAGCTGGCTTGGCTTGATCCTTAGTAGGTTTGCCAGGAGCAGGCTTGGTCTCCGCCGATGGCTTCGTAGCAGGCACAGTCTGAGGCTTGCTTTGAGTAGGTTTGGTTTCTATTTTTTCATTCTTTACCGCAGTACCAGCATCTTTCCCTGCTTTGGATTGATCGGACTTAGTGGACTCTGTTTTAGCTACCGATTTTTTATTTCTAGCTTGACGTTTTTCAATCCATCGAGCAAACCAGCCTTTCTTAGCAGATTTAATTTCAGTCTGCTGCTTAGTAGCCGTTTGCGCTGAAAGTTCATTAGAAGGCACCATCATCATTATAAGGGCAATAAACCCTACAAGCATTATGCTATTTTTCATTTTCTTGTATTAAAAAATTCAAAACTAAGATATTAATTCTATTCTGTAGTTTAATGCCGAATAAAAAATTAGGTGAAATCTAGCTGTTATAGGAAAGATTTACACAGAACCACTTAAAGCGAAGACCACTGGACAAGTCTTGAATCTTGAAAAAGCGATAGGAATGCGAAAAGGTTTAGTTTTATCCGCTGACTCCCCAGACTAAACAAATTTGATATACCTACTTCAATCTCGTTACAATAATCCATATCAATAGCGTAATGGGGGAGTCAGTGGATAAGACCGAAAACAAATCGAGCTTACGAAGATTCTGGCGGCCATTGAAAAAAAACAAATGCCAGAAAGTGTAGCCT
Organism: uncultured Chitinophagales bacterium; assembly: GCA_964480615.1. GTDB lineage: Bacteria > Bacteroidota > Bacteroidia > Chitinophagales > UBA2359 > CAYZQX01. The sequence continues at coordinate 5,322 of CAYZQX010000297.1, forward strand.
GTAGCAGCCCGAGCCGTAGGCATCGCCATAATCATCTTATTTGGAACTATAGAAATTGTCCTATTCCATCGTTTAACATCCCATGTACAATATGCATCATCGAGATAAAAAGGGCTTGCCAAATAACTCTGAAATCTTTTATTGTAATGGGTTCAAACCAATATAAGTGCATAGGATATCCACACAATTTTATGGGTTTCAGTAAAAAAGCTTGCATCATATAAAGGCAATGTCGCTTCTTACATAGTGCTCTTTCAAATTGTATTAGCGATAGGGATAGACGCGTAAAGCCCACAGCGAGTCACGAGCGAGGACTTGTAGCAGATAGCCCGGGCCGCAGGCATCGCCAAAATCGCATACTTATGAGATATTTAGCAAGCC
>CAYZQX010000298.1:0-5650 GCA_964480615.1 uncultured Chitinophagales bacterium
AGGGTTGGAGCCTTCACAGAGATCTGTGTACACGGTAGCCTCCTATCCCTATCGCGGGCATTTTAGCTATGCGATAAACTAATATAGAAAATCAATAGATTTCCAACAATGGAATTACACTATTAAATAATTGCAATATAAAACTCTTACATCAATAGAATGTGGAAGTTAACCATCTAATCCACATATAGTTAGCTCAAAAGTGCCAGTGCTATCCTTCGTTGCCTATAACATCATTAATCTCACCAAATACAACCATCTTATTTTTTTCTTTCGCATATATTTTTGGGACACCGAACTGTGGTTTAAGTACCCTATTGATAAAATTACCTAGTGCTTTTTGCCCTTGTTTGGTTTCGCTATAGGCATTCCAGGCGATGATTGTATGGTCAGATCCAAGATAATACAAACTTTGCCACCATGCCGGATCATATAAAAAATCTGGCATCTCCATTTCATCAAATATATCAATTAGAATCAGATCGTACTTCTTCTTTGATTTGATTACATGAAAGAAAGCATCTTCGCATATAAAATTAGTCCTTGTTAATAGATCAGGATCGAGGATTTGCTTTGCCCAAGCAATTAATTCTTCATCAATTTCAACAAAATCATAATTCAATCTGATATTTAGATTTTCAATTTGTGAAAGCACTGCACCTATGGCACCTCCTAACATCAATACATTTTCTAAAGGCTTATCATGATGCTGTAATAGCGGTAGCAATGGATGAAATGCATAATAATAAGCCCCATAGGCATAGATAGCACCACCATACTCTAAGCGATATTCTCCCTTATGAATATATAGCTCTAGCAGCTCATTGCGATCTTTTTGCGACCTAGCTACTAACTGGGCCTTCATATAACTCAATGCATGCTGCCATGCAGGTGGCAACTTAATTTTATACTTATCCAATGAATATTTTATCAATAATTTAGGCTCAAGGTAAGCCAATTTTTGTATTTCGATATGGAAGGCCACCCCAATATTTAATAAGTAAACCATCAATCTTCCGTAAGGAAGCCACTACCCCTAGTCTCTATAACTTCGTAGGAATATGACCCACAATACACCTTTTGAGTAACACAATAACCTAAGAAATTGTATTACCCATTATTACTGCAAGGAAAAATTGTTCAGCTATTGAAAATAGTATTCGCTTGATAATAATAAGAACCTTGGTAAATTCGCATGGTAATAATGACAACCACTCCTATCATAACCTTGAATTAGCTTGAGAAGCTTATCTTTGTAACACTGAATTTAGTAGATATGAATAAAATATTTGAGATCTTTGATTCTAAGATGGTACGAACCATTGTATTGTTTGCATTCATCGCTTGTGTACTCTTATTTATGCTTCCAGGTACGCCTATGAGCAGTTCTGACATTCAGCACATCACAGGTTATAAGCCATTTGACATTCAACTATTCTATAGAGCAGAAGACATGGCCAACCAGCTACCACTGTACAATGATTTAGCATTTAAAAAATATCTTTTCTTTAATATGCTAGATGCAATTTTTCCCATTGTGTATTTCCTCTTGGTATTAGCAATTGTGATTCGATATTTTGGTATTGACAATCGCTTATTTTATCCTATAATGTTGAGTGCACTTTTATTAGTGAGCTTTGACTATATTGAAAATTATTATCTCAATCAAATTGTAAGGCCAGGCACACAAGTAGGGCTTGAACTAATGGGCATGGCTGCATTTTTTTCCAAGGTTAAGTGGTGGTCTTGCTTTGTTATGTTATTTTTCACCCTATTGGCTGCTCTCTATAAACAACAACAAAAATAAGAACATTCGTCTTCGCTTAGTGCTTTAGTGCTTAATCTTAAGGACATATCCAACTTTGACTACAATAGCCGCCTCTGGCCCTTCAAATCCTAGTCCAGCTACAAACTTCTCCTTGACTTCAACATAAGCACCAAGACTGATGGTTCCTTGTGAATCGGTAAATTCATAAGCTACATTATCCGAACCGTATTCCCTCGTCATACTATAACCAAAACCCATATAGGCATTAAAATAGGGTCTTACTTTGCGATGCTCTTTTAATAAATATATTCTAGGGCCAATCATAAGGTTAAAATTGGATATATATCCGCCATTGTGTCCAAATAGATTAGCGTCACGCTCAAATTGAGCATAAGAACCTGAAACTTGTGCTTCAACTGAAACTATTTGACCTAGGTGATAGCTGGGATGTACACCTAAGTGTACACCGAAATTAGGGGCATCAAAAATATGCCCCGGGTAGCCTATGGTAAAATTAATTTTATCAAAATAAAAATACTGCTTATTTTCATCCGTCTGCGCTTTTAATTGAAAGCCGACCAATAACAGAAAACTATAATGTAGGATTTTTTTTACTATCGTCATGCCGCAAAACTACTACTTCTATAATTATCCCACAATATGAAGATTAATAAGTACCCGCTATAATCCAACCTTACTGAGTAATTCAGGGCTTGGATTAAATCCCAAGCCGATCGCTTTATTCACATCATTACGTGCCTCATTAATCCTATTAAGAGCCATAAATATTTCAGCCCTAATAATGTATTGGTTGCCTTTATTCGGTGCAAGTCCTATTGCTCTATTGCTTTGTACAAGTGCAAGATCTGGCTTATTGACTCTTAGATAACAAGATGCCAAAGAATTGATAATATCAGCATCTAATGGCTTGGATTTAGCAACGATCAAAAGGTCATTAATTGCTTTTTGAAATGAGCCCATTTGCTCGTGTACTAATGACCTATTGGTATAAGAGTTAACCTCTAAAGGATTGTATTCAATCGACTTATTAAGATCGGATAGTGCAGCCTCCAGATTTCCAGCGCGTCCATAGAGTGATCCACGATTGCTATAGGCTTTGCTGTGTTTAGAATCTATTGCTAATACTTTATTGTAATAGTCCATTGCCTTATCATCTTGATTATTTGCAAAATGAATATTGCCAATATTTAGTAGGGCCTGTTTTTGTTTTGGATTTATTTGCAATGCTTTTTCATAGTCTTTCATCGCCTCATTGCTCTTTCCATGTGACTTCAACATTTGTCCACGATTTACATAAGCCAATGCCATCAATGGTGGTATATTCTGTGAACCATTTTCATTATACTTATTTATAACATCCGTAAATAACAATCCACTATCTTTAAATACCAAGGCTCGACTATAACTAAGAACAGATAGAAAGAAACAATAAACTAATGCAGCAATTACAAATCCATATTTTAATTTTGGATACTTAAGAATAATAAAATGTACCAATAAGCAAAGAAACAAAAACCATCCTATTGCTGGTAGGTATAAATACCTATCAGCGGCAATTACCGAGCGCACCGCCATAACTTGTGAAGCTATAGTAATCCCCAAATTAACTACGAAAAAAAGATAAGAAAATGTTACCCACCGCTTAGAACGATTCAAATATGCTAGGATTGATAATACTATAAATCCAATAATGTAAACATAATAAAGCGATGGAATAGATAATGTGTTTGGATAAAAATAAAAGAAACTCAAATTCGATGGCCATATTAAATTGGCAATATAAAAACCAAGGTCATAGAATGCAAAAACAATCCTATGTCCTATACCAAAACTTATTGATTCTATTTCACGATCTAGGGATGTCGTAGAAGCGATGGTTATGATTCCAAAAATTAAGCTCACTAGAAAAAAAGGCCATTTTTCAATCCACAATTTTTTATCTTTTAAATTGCGATTGAGGAAATAATCTATGATTAACAAGGTGATGCTATAAGTTACTGCTTGTTCCTTGCAGCCGCAGGATAATATAAAAAATAATAATGCAAGCCACTTATATGAGTTCTTAGCTGCTTCAATATATTTGACATAACTCAACAAGCCTAATAAAAAGAAAAAAGTAAAACTAGAGACCTTGAAAGATGCTGCTAACCAAGCAACGGATTCAACTTGAACAGTGTGTATTCCATATAACAATGCAGTAAAAAAACACACCCATTCATTAATTTTTAGCCGCCTCAAGAGTAAAAATACCAAGATGGCATTCACAATATGAAGGAACAACGAGAAACATTTGAATGGATAGGCTTTGGCACCAAATAGCTGTGTTTCAATACCCATAATACTCATTGCGATAGGTGAATATTGACTATAATAGTAGGTGGTAAATAATTTTTTTACACTAGCGCCATTGAACGATTGAATCAGTGGATTCTCAGTGATATAAAGATCATCATCATAGTTAATAAAATTGCTATCTAGTATAGGCTTAAAAGCGATAAAAATCCAAATGCCAATTATAAAAATAAATGCCCACTGAAGATAGTTAGTGGGTGTTGTAGCTGGTTTCGCTAAGGATTCGGTTTTTGTTCTTGTTTTGGGTTGCTTGCTCATTCAATACAATTATCTTTTCAAAATTACCAAATTATTCTTAATTCATTAGTATGTTGTTAATGAGGTTCTGTTTAATAACTGAAAATTTTGAGAATTTTGGCGATGCCTTACAGGCCCGGGCTATACGTTCCTATCTTTTAGGAGGCTGGCATCTTACAATCATTTGTTATTTCATCTATTGTTAATCCAGCTACAATCAGTAATGGCGCTGAGAATTTTTAGCCTCCTAAAAGGATATCCACTGCTATCCCTATCGCTATAACTAGACTCTAGACACTGGATACTGGACGCTAGACTTTAATTCGTAGGATCTAGTGACATAAAATTAAAACACAAAACTCCTAAAGATTGTAATCGTTATTGAATTATCGAAAATCGTAAATCGCCAAAGCTAGACACTGGATATTGGTCACTAGACTTAGTGCATTTTTTAGAACAAATTTCAGGGTCGAAAATCAAATATCAAAAACCCTGAATTAACCTAAGGACAGAGCCCAATAAGAGCCAATTACTGTCCCTTACGGTGGAGAAAAACTTTATAGATTTTTGAGGGACTTCCCTGTCGCGAGTACAACTTGAAAGAGCAAGATCTAAGAGACAAGATATTATAATTATGATGCAAGCCATTTTAGCAAAACGCAGCATTTCTTGTGCATTTTCTTTTCACTTGCATAATCTATAGTCGGTTAGTATAAAAAAAATTTCGGAGTTATTGAGCAAGCCCTAATTAGACTGCATCATTCATATTTAGCTGATTATTGATAGTTTGTTATTTACACATCTATTGTGGCATATCATAAGTGCGCTGTGTGCATCAATAAGCCAGTTTATCTAAGACTTATTGAATTGTGATAGCACTCGAAAATATAATTCCTCATAAGCAGGTAATATGATGTTAATATCGAAGTTTTTGGCTTGTGCTAATGCATTGATGCGCATGGTCTTTAGCAGTTCGGGATTAGATAATATTTCGTAGGCATAGTCAGCCATTAGTTGATAGTCGCCAATCGGCGCTAGATAACCAGTTTTGCCATGTATATTGATCTCAGGAATTCCTCCAGCATCAGAAGATATGACAGGTACTTCTAGTGCAAATGCTTCTAGTGCAGCAAGTCCAAATGATTCAGAAGCCGATGGCAATAAAAACAAGTCGGCTACTGATAATAATTCGCCAATGGCCTCTTGCTTGCCTAGAAATGATACATGGTCGCAACAATGCAATTCCCTGCACAGTAATTCTGCGTTGTGTCG
>CAYZQX010000299.1:0-5633 GCA_964480615.1 uncultured Chitinophagales bacterium
AATATAAGTTTGCTCTATTTCAAGCATACTATTCTCGCTAATAAAAGAACGGACTCACTCTATCATTCATATAATATTTTGACCCTTTCTGCTGAGGAAATGGCCATCTCTCCTTTAAGTGAAATGCTTGAAGGGCAGGTAGCTGTGATGTCTGCTGGTCTTTTGTCTTGCGAAGAAATTATCAGCCTACTGGATGCCTTAAAAAAAAGTGCGCTATACAGAAACGATCAAAATAGCTATTTGCTTTATCCTAATAAAGACTTGCCCCATTTTCTAGAAAAAAACAACATAAGCATAGAAGCTGTAACAACTTCAAAACTATTGCAAAAATTAGTAGATGATAACCATCTGAATATCATCAATAAAGACATACAAGGACAGTATCATTTTAATGGAAATTTTAGAAATGCCGCAGATTTAAAAAAAGCACTAGAGGACATGCTTACTACTCGGTATAAAGCCTTGGTGGAAGAAGATTTTGAGAAGGTACTCAATATTTTTGAAGATGTATTTCAGCACAAAGCCTTTACAGGCAGGTCGGGCACTTTTTTTGCTTATGAAGGACTGGGATCCATCTATTGGCACATGGTATCCAAGCTTCATCTTGCCGTGCAGCAAGCCTGCTTAAGGGCCATCGAGGATAAGGAATCTCCTGCTATCATACAGGAGCTAAAGACACATTACTACGAGATAGGCGAAGGTATAGGTATTCATAAAAATCCGCAGTTATATGGCGCTTTTCCCACCGATCCCTACTCACACACACCTCTACACAGAGGCGCTCAGCAACCTGGAATGACCGGACAGGTAAAAGAAGACGTTTTGATACGATTGGCTGAATTGGGTGTTTTTGTGCGTAATGGCAGAATCCAATTTCATCCCTGTCTTCTCTGTCTCAATCTCTTTAGTACAGAAGAAAAAAATATTTCATTTTATTCGGTAGTGCACCAGCATGAGCAAATTGTTCTGCCTAAGGGATCTATTTGTTTTAGTTTTTGTCAGGTGCCTGTCTTGTATATGTTAGCAGAAAGGGAATGTCTAAATCTGAAGTTTAGAGATGGCAGTAGCCTTGCCTTAAATACACTATGTATGGACGAGACCCATAGTCGCCATATTTTTAACCGCAGCGGAGAAATAACCCTCATTGTGGTGCAGATACCCGTAGAAAAACTAAACCAAATAGTAAATGCCTAATAGACCTATAGATACAGTAACATGTTATTCTCTTCTCGTTACCTTACTACTAGTATGCACATTCCTATCCTGTACAGGGCCACCGCCAAAAGCCAAGCCCCTTACTTTCAAAACTGCAGAAGAAATATTAAGTAATCCGGATTATCTGGCCATCTGTTATGGAGGGTATAGAGAAAAGACTAGAAATATACAGCCTAGCATACCAGAGCTAAAGGAAGACTTATCCATCTTGTCTGCCTTAGGTATAAAATTTATGCGCACCTATAATGTACATTTGGCAGAAGCCGAAAACTTACTAGAGGCCATCCAGCAGATGAAATCAGAAAACCCGCAATTCGAAATGTATGTAATGCTAGGTGCCTGGATAAGTTGTAAAAATGCGTTTACTGCACATCCCATACACGAAGAAGAAAGTGAGCTCAATAAAGCCGAAATAGAAAAGGCCGCTGCCTTAGCTAAAAAGTACCCCGATATCGTAAAGATAATAGCTGTAGGCAATGAGGCGATGGTAAAATGGGCTACAGACTACTATGTGCAACCAGAGGTCATTCTCCAATGGGTGAGATATTTACAGAACTTAAAAAAACAAGGTGATCTGCCACCTTCACTGTGGATTACATCTTCAGACAATTTTGCCTCCTGGGGAGGTGGGGGCAGCGAATATAAAAATGAGACTCTTTATCAGCTATGTATGGCAGTAGATTATCTGTCTATACATACCTATCCTATGCACGATACACATTATAATCCTTATTTCTGGGGAGTATCAGGAGATGAGGTGAATAGTACTGATATGGAGAAAATAAATGCCTGTATGATGAGAGCCAGAGATCACGCAGTAGCTCAATATGACAGTGTAAAGCATTATCTAAGTCAGAAGGCCATAAGCAAACGCATACATATAGGTGAGACTGGCTGGTCTTCTCAGTCAAATAGCCTTTATGGCGACAAGGGGTCTAAGGCCACTGATGAATACAAAGCGGGCTTGTATTATAATCTTATGCGGGAATGGTCTAGAACGCGTGGGGTGAGTTGTTTCTATTTTGAGGCATTTGACGAGCAATGGAAGGATGCAGCTAATCCTCTGGGATCTGAAAACCACTTTGGACTAATTAATCTGCAGGGGCAGGCTAAATACACCTTGTGGAAAGCTGTAGATAAGGGACTACTCAATGGGCTTACGCGCAATGGTCTGCCCATTACCAAAACCTTTAATGGGCATTATGAAGATTTGCTCAAAACAGTAAGTGTGCCTCCACTGCGTCCTAATATTAAAAGCTCATCTGCAATAAATTAAAATCATGAGAAAAAAAAATCTCCTGCTAGGATTTATGTTGTTTTCTTCTTTTTTACTTTCGTTCTTAAAGGCACAGGATTCTATTCCATCCCTAGTGTTTGAAACTTCAGCTAGTGGCCATAAACTCACTCCAATCACCTCATTTCCGGAGGTGAATAATTATCTGAATATTCGGGTTTCGCCAATAGAAAAATACCAAGAGATTACCGGTTTTGGTGGCTCATTTACTCAGTCCACAGCATCTCTACTTCTTTTATTGAGCGAAGAAAAGAGACGTTTTATCCTCGAAGCATATTTTGGTGAATCGGGCGCCAGGTATTCACTTACGCGCACACATATAAATTCCTGCGACTTTTCTCAGGATCATTATTCTTTTGCCCCTGTAGAGGATGATAGAGAATTAAAATACTTTTCCATTGCTGAAGACAGGAAGCATATATTGCCTATTATACAGCAAGCTATGGCCTTATCAAAAGAAGGATTTAAAATAATAGCCTCGCCCTGGACAGCTCCCCCCTGGATGAAAGATAATAAAGACTGGCGGGGAGGAAAACTACTACCTGCTTACTATGATACCTGGGCTCTGTTTTTTTCTAAATATATAGAAGCCTATCGTGCAGAAGGTATTGATATATGGGGTATTACGGTAGAAAACGAACCCTTGGGCAATGGTAATAACTGGGAAAGTATGCACTATAACCCAGAGGAGATGAACCATTTTGTGGCCAATCACTTAGGACCTCGCTTACAAGCTGCAGGTCTGGATATTAACATATTAGGTTATGACCAAAATCGTGACAAAGAATTCATCACCTGGGTAGATGCTATGTATGACGACTCGAAGGCTGCAAATTTCTATGCTGGTACCGCAGTACATTGGTATCATAGCACATACGATTTTTTTCCCGAGGCCTTACAATATGCGCACCATAAAAACCCATCTAAGCACCTGATCCACACGGAGGGGTGTATAGATGCCCAGGTGCCGCACTGGAAGGAAGATGGGTGGTACTGGTCTAATCTGGCTACTGACTGGGGATGGAAATGGGCACCGGAAGAGGACAAATACCTCCACCCAGCCTATACCCCTGTTTTTCGCTATGCCCGCGATATCATCGGCTGTCTAAACAATTGGGTTGATGGGTGGATTGATTGGAATATGGTGTTAGATAGACAGGGTGGGCCTAACACGGCTAAAAATTGGTGTGTAGCGCCTATTATCGTAGATCCTGAAGCAGATGATATCTACATCACACCTCTCTATTATATTCTATCACATTTTAGCCGTTATATAAGACCAGGAGCCGTGAGGGTGGGCATCTCTCTTACTGATTCTGTTTTAATGGCCACCGCAGTGCAAAATCCAGATGGAAGTTTAGTAATCATATTATTGAATCAATCTGAAGAACCAAAAGGAGTCGAGATAAATATAGCCAATCAGAAAAAGCGATTAGTGATAAGTGAGAAAGCGATACAAACGATTTTGATACCAAAATAGGTGTAAAAAACATTGCCTCTATATTTTATCTTCCTATTGGGAGCAATGGAATATAAAACCCATGAACTCCTGAACTATAGGCTATGATCCAAGTAGTAGGTGGATCATTTAATCAGCGAATGTATCTGCTAAATAATCGTTCTTGCCTTTATAGTCCTTTCTCTATTAAGTCAGGAGCGGGTGAATGAATAATAAAATGAGCGCAAGCAAAAAAACAGGTTTGTCCTCAATAAAATATAAATTATTTAAAAAAAACATAATGTCTATGAGTATCACATCATCCAGGGAGCGTGTGCCTTTAATCCAAAAGGTCGCCTTCGGTGCTGGCCACCTTGTCAATAATTTATTACCTGGTGCGTTAGGTGTTTTTTCCTTCTTTTTGCTCACAGCATTTGGTATGGATCCCTTTTTGGCAGGGTTATTAGGCGGCCTGCCCAGAATCTATGATGCGCTTATAGATCCTATTATGGGCTACATCTCCGATAATACAAAATCTAGATGGGGGCGTAGGAGGCCATATATTTTTGTAGGAGCCATTTTGAGCGGACTTTTATTTATAGCCCTTTGGCAGATGCACGCCGAAAACTCACAAACCTATAATTTCTGGTATTTTCTAATCTTTTCTCTCATATACTTAACTGGCAATACCATTTTTGCCGCACCACTCATAGGATTGGGATATGAGATGACATCAGACTATAATGAGCGCACCCGGCTTATGGGTTCTGCTCAGATCGTCTCACAGATAGCATGGATGATAGTTCCCTGGTTTTGGGTACTGATTGCTAATCCTAATTTGTTCACTACACAGGCAGAAGGCGTGCGGACACTTTCTTATATAGTAGGTGCAGCCACCATATTCTTAGGCATATTGCCCGCTATATTCTGCAAAGAGATGGACCAATCCAATATCAGCAATAGAGATGAGATCACTTTTAAAAATCTTTTTCAAAACCTAAAAGGTCTCTTTAAAAGTATGGGGTTCATTTTTAAAAATAAACCTTTTGTAAAACTCTGTGCTGCTACTTTTCTGGTCTTTAACGGTTTTCAGATGGTGGCTTCCTTCAGCTTTTTTATCATTGTGTTTTATATGTATAAAGGCGATTATGGCGCCGCGGGCAATTGGCCTGCATGGTTTTCTACGTTAAGTGCAGTGGCTACAGCATTTTTGATCATACCTGTTATCACATGGATGTCTAATAAGTGGGGGAAAAGAAATGCCTTCATTATTTCTACCATCTTATCCATAGCTGGTTATGCTTTAAAATGGTGGGGTTTTAATCCAGAAAATCCCTGGTTTATATTTATGCCAATACCTTTAATGGTATTCGGTATAGGCGGTCTATTTACCCTTATGATGAGTATGACAGCAGATGCATGTGATCTGGATGAACTAATGAATGGTATGCCCAGAAAAGAAGGGACCTACGGCGCTATCTACTGGTGGATGGTAAAACTGGGAACTTCGCTTGCCTTATTCACCAGCGGGGTTATTTTAAGTGCCATCGGTTTCAACCAGGACGTCCAGGTACAGGCAGGCAAAACCATCACGTATCTCCGGTTGGCAGATATCATCATTCCTTCCGTAGCCGGCCTGCTTGCCGTTTTGGTCATGTGGAAGTATGATATCAGTGAAAAAAGGGC
>CAYZQX010000300.1:0-5567 GCA_964480615.1 uncultured Chitinophagales bacterium
TCTATTATCCAGAGTCCAGTGTCTGGTTAAAGCGATTTACGATCATGATGTTTGTGGCAGTAACTACATAAAGTCTAGCATCCAGTGTTTAGTGTCTAGTGTCCAGGGTCTAGTTATAGCAACTGCACTAAGTCTAGTGTCCAGTGTCTATTGTCCAGAGTCTAGTTATAGCGATAGGGATAGCAGTGGATATCCTTTTAGGAGGCTATATATATGCAGTGACTCTCATAATTGTACTAAGATTATTCCTATGTAATGAATACTAAAGTTGTAATATCAAGCCTCCTAAAAGATAGGAACGTATAGCCCGGGCCTGTAAGGCATCGCCATCAGTAAATAATATTGATTTATGGAGTAAATCTTATTCTAAAGTTTGAACTTACTTACTCTGTTCATATTTAACTTACTTAATCAGCGAAAGATGCTAGAAGTAGTTGACTAATAAAATCTAACTATCAAATTCCATATTCCTAACACATTAAATTGATTCAGCAAAAAACTGTTGTCTATTTCTAAAACGCATTTGAATTAGCGATTTCTAGCATCAATCACAATTAATAAGCTGAAAAATAATGCTATGTAAAGCTATTATTGGGATTACCTAATTTGTAGATTTTCAGTGCATTTTGAACGCCTGATAGATATACAAGTTGAAGCGTGTCGCAAAATCCTTTATAATTATTATAAAATAATGTATAATATTTGCGGAAGAATTCGTTAGTTTTAGGCGTATTCATCTTATAATATTAAATAAGAAGAAAATATATAACCCACTGATATATGCATTTTTTATTATTTCAAGCCACTGAACCTGTAACTACAGCTGTAACTACGGCATTAGCAACAGAAGGCAAGTCGATTAACCTTATTGATCTTTCGATGAAGGGAGGTCCATTGATGATCCCCATCTTATTGTGTTCATTCATCGCTATCTATGTCTTTATAGAGCGCTACATGGCCATTAATAAAGCCGCAAAGATAAGTCCTGATTTTATGCGCAATATACGGGATTACATTATGGGAGGCAATCTAGGAGCTGCTGAAGCCTTATGTAAAACAGAAAACTCACCTATGGCACGGATGGTTGAGAAGGGAATTAGGAGAATAGGAAAACCATTAGAATCAATATCCGCAGCGATTGAGAATGTTGGAAATTTGGAACTACTGCAATTAGAAAAGTCGCTCAATACCCTAGCCACTATTGCTGGTCTTGCGCCATTGATTGGTTTCTTAGGTACAGTAACAGGGATGATACGTGCATTCTTCGACATCTCCAATTCCGATAATGTAACTCCTAATCTATTAGCGTCAGGAATCTATCAAGCACTGGTAACTACCGTAGCAGGTCTTATTGTAGGTATTATTGCGATGATGTGTTATAATTATTTGGTTAACTTAGTGTCTTCAATCATCTATAAGATGGAAGCTACCTCGGTTGAATTTATCGACTTGCTACAAGAGCCAGTAAAATAGGAGATCATGGCACTCAAACAACAGAATAAAATAAAAATGGATTTTCAGATGGCATCCCTCACGGATATCATCTTCCTGCTTCTCATATTTTTTATGTTGAGCTCCTCCGTAGTAGCTCCCAATGCGATTAAAGTAATGCTGCCTAACTCCAGTGGTCAAACCGTGGCTAGTCAGTCTATTAATGTAACGGTCACTGCTGATCAACAATACTTTCTTAACAATAAAAAAATCAGCTTTGATCAGATCAGTGCTGGACTAGCAAAACTCCTAAAGGATCAAAAAGATCCTACAGTTGTCCTTTCCGCTGATAAATCATTGCCCTATGAAACTGTAGTCCAGTTAATGAGTATCGTGAAAGAATTTGATTGTAGAATGATATTAGCCACTAAACCAAGTGGAAATTAATAAATCAATAGTATATGCAATACACAGGCAAACTAGATGAAGGGAATGTCTCTAAGGAGGGCATAACAGGGGCAATAATTTTTCATTTATTTTTATTGCTCGCTTTTTGGTGGGCTACCATGAATACCACTTTTCCTCCTCCTATGGAGCAAGGATTTCTAGTGAGTTTTGGCAATACCGAAAAAGGACAAGGCAGCGAACAACCGGTACCAGAAAGCGATCAAGCTGCCACTGAAGAAAATCTTGTACAGAACACGGCATCGCCGCAAGAATCCGAAAAAGAGCTAGAAGAATCTAAGGATGTGTCAAAACCATCAGCAGCCGAAAAAGGAGATGAGTTAGAAAATTCCAAAAATAGTGAAGCACCTAAACTGGCTGATAGCAAGGTAAAAAATAAAAAAGAAGATAAAAAAGATACTAAGAAAAAACCTGCAGCTGCACCAGCTAAAAATAAAGCAAATGATAAAACTCAAAATATAGACCCTAACGCATTATTTAAACCCAATAAGTCGAGCAATGCCGCTAATAGCTCTAGCTCACAAGGGGATCAAAATAACAGAGGCGATCAAGGAAGTAATCAAGGGTCTGTTAATAATAGTCCGAATGCCAATAATATGCCAAGCGGTCCTCCTGGAATTGGTGCTAATCTGACTGGTCGTGTGCTATTAGATATTCCCAAACCTTTTGATAGTTCAAGAGAGGAAGGTATCGTGGTAATTAAAATTAAAGTAGATAAGTCTGGTAAAGTAATAGAAGCCACATTTCAATCAGCTGGTTCTACCACCTCCAGTTCAGTATTGAAAAATCTCGCCATTAATTCTGCCAAAAAAGCTAAGTTTAATGCCGATCCAAAATCTCCTGATATTCAAACTGGAAAAATAAAATACACCTTCCGAAATCAATAAAAATATAAACATTAAAATTATTATAACTGAAATTTTAACACCCCTAAGTTAGGTTGACTACTTATAAGCGGACACTGGATTATATGTATGCGATGCTACCTATGTTTCATAGGATTGGTACAGCAGCTTATAAAAAAGATCTAACCAATACCATCGCCCTCTGCAATGTACTCCATAACCCCGAAAAGAAACTAAAGTGTATCCACATAGCAGGAACAAATGGCAAAGGGACTGTATCACATATTTTAGCTGCTTATTTGCAAGCTTGCGGATACAAAACAGGCCTATATGTATCACCACATTATGCTGATTTTAGGGAGCGTATAAAAATAAATGGCACCTATATTTCTCAAAAAAAAATTATTGAATTTATCGAGCACAATAAGCCACATATAGCGGCTATTCAGCCATCCTTTTTTGAATTGACTGTGGCAATGGCGTTTGATTATTTCGCTAGTGAAAAAGTGGATTATGCAGTCATAGAAACAGGGTTAGGTGGCAGACTAGATTCTACTAATGTAATAAATCCCTTACTGAGTATCATTACTAATATTAGCTATGATCATCAGAATATGTTGGGCGATGAGTTAGCTACAATTGCCATTGAAAAAGCTGGAATAATAAAATCCGAAACACCTGTAATAATCGGACAGCGAAATCGGGAGACAGATCAAGTATTTATTAATAAAGCTAATGAAATGCTTGCTCCTATTAAATTTGCCAATGACTATTTTCAATTAGACATCGTAGAAAATCAGCTAGACAAAATTATTTTTAATCTTAGAGATAAGCAAAATCCACAAACCATAACCAAATACAGTACTGATATAGCAGGACCTTACCAACCCAAAAACCTGCTTACCGCCATCGCTTCCATTGATCAACTTCATCATATTGATCCAATAGAATTTCCACTTACCAAGCTCAAGACTGCATTAAAATCAGTAGGCGCAAAGACTAATTTTATAGGTAGATGGATGGTAATGGGCAAGGACCCACTCATACTTTTTGATAGCGCGCACAATGAAGATGGAATAAAAGCAGTAGTCGAATATTTGCCTCGACTTAGCTTTAATAAATTGCATATCCTATTCGGTACTGTTAATGATAAATCCACTGATCCTATCTATAAACTTTTGCCGCAAACAGCTACCTACTATTTTGTTAAGGCCAATATACCAAGGGGAAAAGATCCTAAAACGATTACGGAGGAGGCACAAAAATTTGGTTTGCGTGGGCAATACTATACAAGTGTAGAAAGTGGTTTCCTAAATGCACAAAAAAATGCTCAAAAGGATGATATGATCTTGGTTTTTGGCAGCATTTTCATAATAGGTGAATTGCTCAGTAAGAAGAAAACTAAAAAGGCTATTTAGATATTTATTATAATCTACTTCTAGGGAAAGCTAGTATCAATTCTTAAATAAATGCTAAGGCTATTTTTTGAATACTTCCCACTAACTAAATCTATCAACAACTTACAAATTCAATAAGATTATGGCACAAATATCTTATACAGCTTTGTGTTGATATCAAATAAATAAATACCTGATTCTAATTCACTTATATCAATCGAACTTCTTTCATGGTATATCTGTGATTCAAAAATATTAGTACCGCTATTATTATAAACCCTTATTCGGCTATAATAGATTGGCATTGTTGTAAATTTTATTTCTAGCAAATCATTCGTTATGGCTGCCAGAGAAATTTCTGACATTTCATCTTGAGCATTATAATAGGCTAATTCATCCTGAAATACGTTGTTAAAACTCTTGCTAAATGATTGATTTTTTTCTTTATTCGATTCAATATCCCAATTAATACTCCAAGTCATCATACCGCCTAATTCGGAATAACCATGCTTATTAAGCAATACATAATTGCCGGGATTCTGACCTCCATTTTTCAAATAGTGTATGGCTGTTTCTAATTGACTAAAATCGACAAAACCCCCAGTGGCAGCGGCTTTACAAGCAGGCAATGAGATGGCAATTTTCGATGGATGTAAGCCAGCAAACCTGCCTCCTTCCGTTTCAAAACCCTGTATTAAGGCCTCCGTCATAGCTACTACAAAATCAGCACTACCCTGCTCATATATGCGATTATCCAATCCATACATAGACCCACTGTTATAATACTGAACTTGCACCATACTCACCTCCTTTTCCAATGCGGCCAAAATGGGTAAATATGCTCCCCAAAGACCTTTATAAGCCGTTTGACCGCCTAATACATTAGCTGCTTCAGGCGTAATGCTCAGTATCATTTTCTTATGCTGGATGGATTCATAATGGCGAGTTATTTCTTTTATTGCCTTTATCAAATTAACTACTTGTTCATTAGAGGGATTGAGAATGGTTCCACCCTTAATTTTTATACATTCACTCCCTTCTAAATCAATGTCTAACCCATCGAATCCATAGTCATAAATAATCTCAATTATAGAGTTTACAAATTCATTTTTACAATCCTCAGTGCTAAGATCGAGATTGCTATCAGCTCCGCCAATGCTGATGAGTACTTTCTTTCCCTTGCTTTGCAATGCTTGCATGGAAGTATAAAACCCTAACCGAGAAGATTTATAAGGCCTAAATTTCAATTCTCCACAATTATCTAAATTCGGGATGGCAAACGCGACATTTATTATATCATAATTGCTATCCACTAAATCCAATGGTATATAGGGCGCATTTTTCCCATTCCAATTGTGCCAATAACCAATGAGCAAAGGCCTTGCACTATATAAATTTTCCGAGATGGATAATAATAAACAGAGATATA
>CAYZQX010000301.1:0-5562 GCA_964480615.1 uncultured Chitinophagales bacterium
GCTTTGCGACCGATAGCCTACTACAAGAAATCAGCAAAGGCGATATACATGAGAATTATAGAGGCTCAGCTATGTTTGCCTATAAGATCGCTAAGAATATCAATTGGAAAACATTTACGAATATCAATTACATTCGTAAAAATACCGAAAACGAGGTGTTTAGCAAAACAACTGAAACCCTACCCTTTGTTGCTGATAACCTATTGACAAGAAATTTTGAGCTACAGGTATTGCGTTCGAGATTGGGATCAGGATTTACCTATTCCAAAGATGGCTTAGGTATTACGATTGGTATGGCAGCTATACAGATCAGGCAGATAGGAGATTTTAAACAACCCCTCTTAGCGATGAATCAAAATTTGCGCAATGACAAAACATTCTATTTTTACACACCACACCTGAGTTTGGGCTGGGAGATTAATCGTCAAACCACTATTGATGCTGGTTATGATTACTCCATTACTGAAGCTCCAGCTAGTAAGCTGCAACCATTTCTCAATAATACCAATCCCCTGAGAACATCCATAGGCAACCCAAACTTGAGCCCCGAAAAAAAACATACCATAAAATCAACCTTATGGATGAATAGACCCGCTAAATTTTTTAATTTTAATCTTACTGTAACTACCAGCAAAGCCAATGATGCCATCATCAACTACGAAACAGTATCTGAAAATTTAGCAACCCATGTGCTCCCCATTAATGGGGATGGTGTGTATGCATTCAGCATATACAATGGTATGGGTTTCCCTATCATAAAATCGAAACTCACAGGGAATTTTTGGAACAACTTGAATTTTACCAAATCCTATGCTTATGTCAATGATGAAAAAAATACTACTATGAACCAAAGCATTTCTATCGCATTGAGACTGAATTACACTATCGGCGATATCGCTACTATTAGCTCTAGAATTAATATTTCACCAGGTCAATTAAAATACGATAACGCTCCCTCACAAAATCAAAAAACACTCAATCAAGAATATGCGCTTGAACTGAATACGAGAATAATAAAAAGAGTCTATTTTAATTCCAGTTTCAACTATGAAATCACCCAGAATGATCGGTATGGATTGCGCAATGAAATCCCCATATTGAATAGCAGTATCTATATGTTATTGCTAAAGGGCAATAAGGCTGAAATTAGATTCTCCGCTTATGATATGCTGGATAAGAGAAGGGATGTACAGCAGAACAGCAGTATTAACGAATACAGCTATAGCACGACGCCTACCCTATCTCGGTATTTTATGGTCAGCGCATCCTACAATATCCATGGCATCGAAGCCAATGTGAAAAAAGGGCGTAATCGCTTCTAAAATCCTGAACCCTATTGCATAATTATAACAAACCCATTACAATTAATTGTATAAAATCCAAGCCTCAATTACAATGTCATTGCCCATAATTTCCTCCATAAAATTTACAATAACCTATTCGATGATCAATAAAAAATTTGTCTATTTATTCTTCGGAATCATAGCTTTTCTTAGTCAAAACTTAGTGTCCTACTCACAAAATATAAATGGGATGGTTACTTACGAGCGTTCCACCTATTGGAATAAAATCATACAAGAACTCCCTTACCTCAGCAATGAAGACAAGGCGAGATGGGCATATCAAACTGACTGGAACAACGCCTCTTATACCACCCTAAAGTTTAATAAAGATGCAGATTATTATGAACAAACCAATAGAACCAAAACGGACCCTGTTGGCAAAGAAAAGGTGGACACTTATAAATTGTATCACAATAGAACAGAAAACAAATTGATATACAATATAGAAACTATGGGAAAACGCTTTCAAATTATGGATACCATAGCAGCAAGTCCCAAGTGGAAAATCATGCACGAGATAAAAGACATTAAAGGGTATGTATGTATGAAAGCAGAAACCAGAGATACCATAAAAAATCAGAAAATTGTCGCTTGGTTTACTGATGCTATTCCCTTGGCTATAGGCCCTGAAGGTTATTATGGATTGCCTGGTCTTATACTAGAACTCGACATCAATAATGGCAACTGTATCTTAGAAGCAGTGGAGATAAACCTGACTCCTGAGGAAGTAATAGCACCATTAACAATACGTGGCAAGAACAAGTCCATATCCTATCCTCAATATAAGATGGAAATGGCAAACTATATCAAGGACTATGAAAAAATAAATAGGAATCCATATTGGAGTTTGCGATATTGAGCGGACTCTAAGGACTGACGGAGCTATTTATGTTATGCTTAATAACTCACAATGTTTTGAAATTTTGGGCGATGCCTTACAGGCCCGGGCTATTTGCTACAAGTCCTCGCTCGTACCTCGCTGTGGGCTTTTCGCGTCTATCCCTATCGCGCATACAACTTGAAGAAGCTATAGGTAAGACAAGACATTTTATATTCATGATACAAGCTTTATTACGGAAACAAAACTATTGAGGTGTTGTGTATTTCTAATTCAAGATTAAAAAAGGAATGAGACAAGCGGTACATTGTAAGAAATGTATGAATCCACTTACGATTTTCTATATGAAGAGTATGAGAAATATTCCAAAGTGATCAAACAAAAACAATTCACTAAAATGACATTTCACCCAAAAAAAAATGCCTGACTCAAAATAAAAACTAGCAAGCAGGGCAGGCATTTTAGGCATCTGTATTATCTCCTAATTTTGACTTATTATACTTTGCTTATAAGCCTAACTACTAGTAGCCTATACGATGATTTCTATTTGGATTTCCTACTGTTCAAATAATTCTTTTCGTAGAGCGCTATCCAATCTTCTACCGTCATCTTAGTCATCAATTCAGCAATTAAATCATAAGGGATGGTTTCGGGTTTCTTGTATCGAATACAACTCTTTCCCATATCCAATTTGTTCTTTACCCTACTAGTGTGTTCTGCAGTAAACCAGTTGAGCAGCTCTGGACTGGCGTAGATACCCATGTGGTAGATGGCTACAAAATTCTTTTGTGCTGCTATACCTACAAATGGCAAGGGTTGCTTGGGGTCACAATGATAACCTTTGGGATATAGGCTATGAGGAACGCCATAACCCAACATCCCATAACCAGTCATCTCTTTAAATCCCTTTGGGATATTTTTTTTTATGACTGTGCGCAGTTTTTCAATGGCTGATTTTTTTACTTCATCTTCGATGGCTGCTACATATTCTTCTGGTGTGGATGCTGGTATTTGCATGGCATAATATTGCTTGGTGAATTAAATAATAAAGACAAAAATATTAAAGGGTTTATGTTCCTTGCTTATTTTATGACTTCTAATTTTCTTGTTATAAATTCCTTGCCTGACACAATTTTTAGGATATAAGAACCCGATGCTAGATCAGATAGATTGAGCTTGGTTTGAAAAACCCCTTTATTGGGCAGTTCAGTAAGTACAGTACTCACTTTATTGCCTTGCATATCATACAACTCTATTTTACTAGCCACCTCATTGTCGAGGGCATAGGTAATTACACAATAATCTTTAGCGGGCATGGGCATCATGGAGATTATGGTATTATTGTGTGGTGCTGACAAGGCGTTATTGCCGATGGAAGTATAGACTGCAGGGGCCTGCGGAGCAGGCAGTTGGTCCTCCTTAGGGGTGCTCTCTATATCAGTGGATATTAAATGATTCTCTCCGCTATTGGTGTACAAGGAAATGGCGTGGTACTGATTAGAATTTTGTTCTTTAATATTCTCGATGTAATAATAATCCGCTTGTGTTTTCTCAGGGGTTATATCGAGGATTACATATCCGTGGCTGTATAATTCCTTGTACTTAATATGTGGATTGCTTGTCCCTAGTACATTGTCGAATAAGGAGGTCGTGCTGGTTCCCAAAAAATCGCCCCAAGAATCCGAAGTGATACTAGGCGCTACTATTTCTACTGCATCAGATCCCATTCCTGTGGCCGGATCATAGATCAAGCTATCTTCGGGATTTTCGAGTATATCGATCCCAAAGCTCACATGAACATCTCCTGTAACGACTACAAGGTTATTTATTTCATTCTGGTGGACAAATCGGATCACTGAGTCACGTTCCACGGGGTAGCCCTCCCACATATCGGCTACAGCACCAAAAGCCAGTGGAACGGCTGATAGAGCCCCTAGACCTACTGGAGCGAAAACGACCTGATTGCCCAATAATTTCCACTGTGCATCTGAACTGATCAGTTGTCCATTTAACCACTCGTGCTGCACAGTTCCCAGTATGGTTCTATCGGAATCATAATAAGTAGTATCGTCGATGGATGTAACTTGCTGTACACGCCCTTCTAAGCGGGTATCAAGCATAACCAGGTCAGCAAGCTGTCCAAATTCGAAGTTCCGATAGATGATGCCACCTTCCTGCTCGCGTATAGGCATCCATTCAAAATAAGATTGTTTCGATGCGGATTTTCGATCAGCCCATGCCCCTTCAGTTGCAGGGTCATGATTCTCTGCCCCATCTTTATACGCATTATTAGCTGACTCGTGGTCATCCCATACACATATAAAGGGCAACTGCTGGTGCAAGCGCATAAGATCGGGATCCATTTTATACAACCCATGTCTGGCTCTGTAGTCTGCCAGGTCTAAAATTTCTACATCGGGGAAATGGTAGCGCGAAGGGAGCTCAGGATCACCGCCAAAGCCCGTAGAGGCATACTCATAGATATAATCTCCTAGGTGTATCACTAAGTCTAAATCATTGCGCTCAGCAATGTGCTTATACGCGCTGAAATAACCACTTTGATAGTTGCTACAGGTAGCCACCGCAAATCTCAAATGATCGGTTTCACTGGGTAAGGTCATCGTGCGACCTGTCAGGGAATTAGCACCCAAGGCCCTAAATCCATAATAATAGACCCTGCCAGGAGATAAGCCTGTGACATCTACCTTGACACAATAATCCTTATCGGCATCGGTGCTAAATTCGCCTTGTGCTACCACATCCATCAGCGAAGTATCATTGCACATACGCCATGTACCTGTCACAGTACCTTCCTGTTCAGGCGTAACCCTGGTCCAAATAATAACTCTATCGGATAAAGGATCACCTGAGGCAACACCATGGTAAAAAGGTGCTAGCTCCCCATTCAGCATTTTAGTCTTTCCCGCCTCTTGATTGTATCGCACATAGGGTATTGTCTCCTGATAGATAACAGGGCTAGGTTGCTGGCCATGTAGGATATTCATACTAAAAAAACTAGCACATACTATTGTGATGAATCGCAAAAAATTATATGATTGGTATTGATCAATTATCATGATACAAAATATTATTGAGTGATAAAAATACTAAAATATTCTATAATGAAACACTTGTGTGCAAAAACATTCTAAATAAGCAAACCTACATGCCTAACATTATGTTCTATCGAACAATTGCTGATGGGCTGGCGCGATTTACGATTACCGATTTAGGATTTACGATAAACGATTTATGACACTGATGTTGGTTGCAATAACTGCGCTAAGTCCAGTGTCCATTATCCAGTGTCCAGAGTCTAGTTGAATCGATTTACGATTACCGATTTAGGATTTACGATATGTGCATGCCTAAAATAGCTTG
>CAYZQX010000302.1:0-5557 GCA_964480615.1 uncultured Chitinophagales bacterium
CATCTATTCGATACAAGTTTAAGATCTCCAAGGCGAAGAAAAACAGGTTTTTCAAAATTGGTGATGTACATACGAATAAACGGTATGTTTCTGAAGTTTTGAATATTGCCTTTTTGACTGGTAAATTCCTCAATAGGAATTTTATATTTTAACCATTTATAGGGTTTCATTACACCATCACCTGCGTCGAACTCCCCTTCACGTATATCAGCGATATATGGATCGTTGCGATCCATATTATCGTGTAATTCTATTTTGTATTCAAAAAAAGCTTCATTGGTTTCTAAGGTATTATCCCTATTGAGATCCTCCATATCTGGGGTGCTCATTGCAGCGGCAGTATCATCATTGCTATCGAGTACTGGTGAGTTGCCTTGGGGTCTCAACCATCTTTTATATCTTTCATATATAGGCACGGCAGCATCCACCTGAGAACTGATAAAAGACACGAAGTCATCATTCGATGGATCCTTCTTGATTGCCTCTATGACTTCAGGATATACTACTGCGCTAAGTGATGAAATATAATCATCAAATTTTACCAATTCAAGCTCATTATTTACGCCATCGAATCCCACATCTTGTGCGATACGATTAGCTTCATTGGTATCAAAGTAATTGCTTATAATTTGATTATTGGGAATACGACTCCATATTGTTTCATCCGTATTCCCTATTTGTCCCGCGCCAGGTAATCCATTCTCAAAAAACTTCCTACCATCTTTAAGTACATCTTCAGCGATATTGCCGAGGTTAAAATATAGTTCACCAGGATTCCCTGGATCATCAACGGAGGGATCCATAAGCCAAAACTCTATGTACTTAACATTAGCTGACTCAAAATCAGTTGTGTAATTCAGTCTCTTTGATACGCCCCCCCATCTTGATTTAGGATCTAGCAGTTTGCCATCTAACCCAAGCCCTGCGCTGTAGTCACTAGGGGAAGTGTCGAAATTATAAGGACCTCTTTCAGTGGGATCATAATAGATGTCGAATGTAGGGAATATATTGTTTCCTACTTGTGCAGTACGAGCAGGAAAGATTTCATTAATGCCTATTTTCCTAGTAGCATTTATAGAGTTATGAGGGAATGTACCTATGCTCCAATTTCTAATATCTATTTTATACAATGAAAGACTTGCTCTGTTAAAACCATAAGCCCAATCATTAATTAAAGTTGACTCGGGGAATAGATCAGTTTGTGGCGTAGCTGCTATGGCCCAGTCAGATATAGGGCTTTCTAGGGTGTTAGGACTATTACTGCCTTCAAAGTCGTCGATAAATACAAATCCCTTATCTCCCAATGCTCTTGAGTGACCAGGGAAGAAGGCCGCCACCTCTCCATAAAAGTTGAAAGAAGATGGTTCCTTAGTACTATAAAGTGGCAACTTGTCTAATACTTTTGTAATTGCAGGAGCTTCTTTGAAATAACGCATATCAAAGCCCAGCATTTTATTAGAAATAGGGTCCTCCCCTACATTAGTCTTAGGGGTAAATGGTCGCTCATTTAGACTTACGAATGTAGCTCCTAAGTTAAAATTGTCATTGATCGCATAGTCAAGACGGCTACCAAAAAAACCTTTTTCATTGAAGCCAAATCCACTATTGTCTTTGTATTGTATCTTGATCGGAATGCCCGCATCAAGGTAGCCTTCACTGGTCAAGGTCATCCGTCCTGATGAATAATCAATTGTATAATCTTCCCCTTCTATGAGTACTTTAGCACCCGCAGTAACGATTACATCACCTGGTGATAAGTTAAAACTACCTACATTAAATTGGTTCGTAATAGTTGACTTAAATTCTCCCTTAATGTAATACCTGTTTTGATCGGGATGCTGTAAGGAAGAAGCATAAGTGTTGTCATATAAGGTGCTAAAGGTATATTTATTGACGATTGCATCCGTGGCTCCAGCAGCTTGTAATTTTTCGCGGATATTCGCACCAAATGGTTCTAAGACAGGGAACATTATTCGCCCATTTTTTGGATGTATAGTATAGTTTTCGATATAGTCATACAATCCATCAGGACAAGGATCTTTTTGTAAATTTAATCGATCGAGATTCAGTAATTTTATAAGTATCTCTCCATTAATGCTTTCAGGGGTATCATCAGGCAAGTAACGACTCATACCCATACCAGGATTTTTATAAAAAACATCAATTCTAAAATCCTTAGCTTCTAACTTATAAGCATTTGGGATACGATATACATTTTTCATCATCAAATCCCATAATGGGAGCTCAGGCCTGTTTCCTCTAGTCTTCAACATTTTCATGAAGATAACCCGCTTATCAGAATTTAATCCTGTATTGTTTTGATAATTGATGGTAGTCGTATCACTTGAGGGTGTTTTTTCATTTGCAAATTCACCTACTTGGTGGTAGATACCGTACTCATCAGCATATTCATAACTCACTGCAAGTACATCATCATCCTCTAATCGGTAGTTGAGAAATATGGTACCTAGACCAGGATCATAATCATATAAATTAGGATCTAGCCTTTTCCCTTCAAACTGTACATAATCAGCGTTGATGTTGAGATTGTTTTGTGTGAGTATCGACACCGCTACATCGGGATTGCTTGCTGTGGGATTATTGAGTATGTTTATTAAGTTATTATTTTTATTGTCGGGTGGTGAATTCGCTGGAATAGAAGGATTTTGTAAGGAGGTGTTATTAAAATTGCTTACCCTCGCTTCTCCTAAATCCGATAGTGCTACTATGTCCCTAAGTTCAGGGTTGGATTGTGATCGATTGGTTACCCATACTTCAATACGTGTAATGTTTTCTTTGGGAAGTATATTGGGGATAAGGAACATATTCGTATTAAAGTTTTCACGGAAATGATGCGCCAATAGGAAGTTATTGTTAACCTCATACTTAGAAACCTCAATGTCAAATGTTTGTCTTCTTCCTCCATTGTCAATTTGAAATCCTTCAGTGGATGATCGTTGTGATGCCAATACATTGGTCATCGTAAGACGTCCAAACTTAAGCTTGGCTTGTAACCCAAAAAGGGATGAGTTCGATGGAATAAGGGTAGTAGGTGTCTGGAATGAAGTGGCTCCTGCTTCTAGTCTTTGTATAATTTGATCTTCATCTCCAGTATATTCTAATTTTATTTGTTTATTGAAATTGAATGTTTGTAAGGTACTATAATCCATATTCATTTTTAACTTCTCACCTATGTTCGCATTGAGGTTAAAATTAGGGATGTCCATATCAAAACCAAATTGTGGTGGTGAGTTGCGTTGAAAACTCGATAAGTTGGGATTCTGATTTCTTTCCTTGCGAACATAAAAATTGAGAACCACACTACCTGAAGGTCTAATATCAATAAGATCACCACCAAAAAAATCAGAAGCACTCTTAGGTAGTGGAGGCAATTGTAACTTATTGAGCAGCTGATCACCTGTCTTATCTAATA
Source organism: uncultured Chitinophagales bacterium (assembly GCA_964480615.1). GTDB lineage: Bacteria > Bacteroidota > Bacteroidia > Chitinophagales > UBA2359 > CAYZQX01. The sequence goes on from CAYZQX010000302.1 coordinate 3,434, forward strand.
ACCCTCCAGCTTGATCGGTAATGTCATTGACTATCCCGCCGTCACCACCTCCGATGTTACCAGCACCTGCACCACTAGATTGGTTATTCCAGTATTGCTGTATCGCCTGTTGATTTTGTAATTCCATATACTCATCGAGTGATAAGTAAGTTGGGTTGCCATATAACTGTCCACCTATTGAATCAGTGAGTATATATTCATTAGTGGCTGGATCATAGTTTACACTATGTTGTATAACACTGGGGTCAGGTAGGTCGAATGGATTTTGGCTAGGGCTTGGATATTGATAATAGGGAGGTTGATCTTCCAGTGGATAAAGGAGATCAAGGGAATCCTTTTTAGCTATCTTGTGTGCTGTATTAAAATTATTTTTAACTGCCGCTTCTTTAACTAAGGAATTCTCTTCAGTGACTAAAGGGAATAAATCAATGGTGCGAAAAGATGAGCTATTATCTGACAATGCTAAGGCTCCTATGCTGAGGAATATGGCTGCTGATAGTAAGCTGTAGAACTTTAGGTTACGATTCACTACTTATTTTTTATAATATTTTTAAAGCCTCCTTGATTAATAGTTCAGCACTAATAATCGTGGGGTCTGACTTTTGAATTTTTTGAATGGCTTTCTGAGCCTCCGATTTTACAAAGCCCAATATGAGCAATGCTGATAACGCATCTTCGGCTTCTGTATTGTGTAAGGTAGGCGCGAGCCCTGAAATTTCGCCCGATTTAGCGATTTTATCTTTCAGTTCTAAAACCAGTCTTTGCGCAGTCTTAGGACCTATCCCTTTTATACTTTTGAGCAAGGAAATATTTTCTTGCAGTATTGCTAGTCTTACCTCCTCAGCTTGATATGCCGAAAGGATCATACGTGCAGTATTAGGACCTATTCCACTAACGGAAATTAATTGTAAAAAGATGTCTCGCTCTGAAATTTCTGCAAATCCATACATAACGGGCACTTCTTGTTCCCGCAAGTAAGTATATACATACAACTTGGCTTTACTAGCATCCTGAACTTTCATGTAGGTATTAAGGCTCACATTTAGCTGATAGCCAATACCCATATTGTCCACGATGAGCAGTGTGGGACTTTTAAATACTAGCTCTCCTGATATATAGGCGTACAATGTCGAAAATCTTTAAAAATTGGCCGCAAAAATACTGATTTTTACCCTAAAGCACATATAATTTTTATTTATAAAGGCGCAATAGCACATATTAGGCCGTTTCAACTATGTTTTTTATCCACTAGGAATTTTTTTATCGGTAGTTAATACCACAAATATCATCTTCTTGGGCGGCTCCTGATCTTTCCACTAACTGGCTTCTTGTTAGGTACTAGCTCCTTGAGTTTTAATTTGATTCAGTGTTCAGGATCGGGCTATCCGCTACTATGGATTCGGCAATACGATAACCTATTAGCCTTCCCTAGTTAAGCAATTATTTATTAACCCAAATTTTATGAGCCTCCACCTGATTATTGCCGAATCCATACCGCTACTATCCCTGCCGCAAGTAAGAATGGTTAGACGAATGCTACAAGATAATCAAGAACAGATCGGACATATATCCACTTAGTTGCTGTGCCATCTTTAGTATGAATGGGCATGAAGGATAAAATGCTACACTGAAATTGCATAGCTAAAGGCATTAATTTGATAGGTAATTATACGGTATATGTGCCATCCTGACATCCTCATACAACCTGCCTAATAGGGCTAAAAGAATGCCTTAGCCTATAAGGTTGTTGTTGTAATAGTTCACTTTTTTATTGGTACTCAGAACATTCATTGTTACACACCATCAATCACAAGCGGTGTTAGAGTCATTAGCAGCATTATCTGCGATAAGGTGATAACTTTATACACTGATCGGATAATACATTATTGTAGTACTATCTTTATCCATTAGGCACCAATTAGAGCTTCCTCAATAACTCCGAAATCTTTTATAATAAAAGAGTATAAAATTTGTAAGTGCCATGGAAATGCGTATGAATTGCTGCATTTTTTTAGCAAAGCTTACATCATAAATATGAATTGTAGGCTCAATCATATTGCTTTTTCGGATTGTATTCGCGATAGGGATGCGGAATGGTTTAGTCTTATTCACTGACTCTCAACA
>CAYZQX010000303.1:0-5557 GCA_964480615.1 uncultured Chitinophagales bacterium
GATCTGTAAATGCAATTGTATCCTCTTCCTCAATCAATCTAGTAAAGGGAGTCATCGAATAAGACTAAACCATTCCGCATCCCTATCGCGAATACAATATTGATAGTTTATCAAAAAGCAGTTCCATTAACTTAGTACTATAATACGAATGATTCAACTAGGTTGACACTGTTACTGATTCTGTTTTATTATTGTGGGATACAACCAGTCTTATTTTTAGATGCAAATTGAGTTGTTAATATTTTTAGTAGATAACTCAATAATTCTTAATATAAAATAGAAACTGAGCTATTAACTAAGCTTAATGTGTATTATCTATCTATTTGATGATGTTGATTTTAGAAATTATCTTTAAAGCTGAGATTCATTACTGTATTGCATGGTATTATATACCTTATAATTAGAGGGAGATAGTTCTATGCTGGATAATTGCTAAATGCAATATATTGTAATGCAATTAACTAAAAAGTCGTTATGCCATAACACGATGTTATTACAACCTATTTTGATTATCCTTTTAGAAACTAACAGCCCATTTATTTGCGATTGTCTCTATGGTTTTGATGTGGTTATTTTACATTTCGATTTTTAGGTTGGTGTTGATAGCAATAGCCATTGGCAATTTTAGTACGGTGTTGACATCTTGTCCCCTTAAGGGTAAGGCCATTGCATTGCACTGATTTCGATTCCCCTGCAGCTTTATTACTATTGGTAATGCAATTAGTAAGAGAAGAAAATAATGGCGGCTTACAGATACTGCAAGGCGTTAGATTATATGCTTTAATATCCTCAATTAATGTCAACTTCTTGGACACATTTTCTACCATCCTACAGGTGCTTAAATGATATTTTTTACCAGATGGGGTCTTATATACATCTTGCCCTATGCAATAGATCGTTGTATGCAGTGCGATAAATAGGGTGATTATTTTTACTGGATTCATAAGCTTATATTATTGGGATTCTTGATTGTCAATTATGGGTTTGCATTACTGCTAGATGATTACATCTAAATACTTTCCATATTCACATTATCTAATATGTTGTAAAATTTCTTATTTGCTAATACCCTCAAAGATAATTGATTTATATATTCGAATGTGCTAGGAATAATTATTTTTTAGGCTAAGTTAACTATTAATCCAAGGGATTGGGGAAGATAGTCCGCTTCGTATTTTTCAAGAACTGTGAACTGTGTTTTGTTTCAACCCCTTTCCAATCGATGCCCAGGTTGAATATTGACGATGTCGGCTTTATGGCTGTATGGGCAAGGGATAGGAGCGGTATCCTTTTAGGAGCATTAGTTGCTATGAGTTCTAGGCGGTAAATGTTGCTCTAAGACTGGCAATAGCTGATGGTCAAGATTGAAGGACAAGCTCCTAAAAGATAATAGCGGATAGCCCGACCCCTACCTGCTGGTGTTGGCTAGGGGGTTAGAATGGACTCCTGAGCAGGTAGGGGTTGCCCCCAAGAGGAAATGGAGCTATTTGAACGGTATAATGATTTGCGGGAGTGACATATTGAGTCAATATTAAAAAGTGCTTTGACCTATGGTGCTAAAAATTGAGGATTAGGGGCTGATTAAGTAAGGCAAAACCTCATTATTGTTAATGTTGGGGCATTGGCAAAAAATATTTTCATAAAAAATGGAAAAAATATCTTGTTGACCTATACAAGAGACGATTTTTTATATATCTTTGCAGCCGCTTTTCAATATTACAAGAGAAAGGCATTAGTTTTTTTGCGGGCGTGGTGAAATTGGTAGACACGCCAGACTTAGGATCTGGTCCTTCACGGGATGGGGGTTCGAGTCCCTCCGCCCGCATTTTTTTCAGCTCAGAAAATCTCTCAAGTGGTACAAATTACATCCAAAGAATTAGGCAAACAGCATCTTGCCCTAAATATCCATGTCCCAAAAGAAGCATACGTCAAGGATTTGAACAAGGCCATCGCCAAGTACGCAAAGACAGCTACGATTAAGGGATTTAGGCCTGGCACAGCACCAGTAGCACTCATAAAAAAAACCTATGGCAACTCCTTTATTGCTGAGGAGTTAGATAAGATCGTGAGAAAAAATATCCAAGCCTATCTGGAAGAAAATAAAATGAATCTCATAGGGCAGCCTCTGGCCATTGATCCTGAGAATGTCGCTGTTACCCATATAGAAAAGGATTATTATTTTGATTACGAATTAGGTGTAGCGCCTACTATAGAACTAGTTCAGCCGCCGAAAGATGAAGTCTTTTTTTACAAAATAAAAAACGACCCCGAAATAATCGAGGAAGAAATACGGTCAATGCGCAAGAACTTTTCCACTACGGTGGACACTGAGTTCAGCGGTTCAAATACGATTATTGATGGTACACTAACAGAGCTGGATGAAAATGGACAACCTTTTGAAGGTGGAATTGACCACACTACCTCATTTTTGCCGGATGCCCTGCTAAAGGAGGAATACAAAAATCTATTTCACAATCTGCCTGTAGGTGGCACCTTTGACTTCGACTTATTCAATGTATTTAATAGGGATGAAGCGGCCATTAAAAAGCAATTGTTGAATATAAAAGAAGATATCGGTAGGAGTATAAACAATAATTTCCGACTTACGGTGCATAAAAATAGAACCCAGAAAGAAGCGGAGCTGGATACTGAATTTTTTGATAAAGTACTTGGGCCTGGAAAAGCTGATAGTGTGGAGATGTTCTATTCTATCCTTGAACAAGAAATAGCAGTCCTTTTAACAAACATGTCGGAAAGAAAATTAAGGTCCGATATTAAGCACTGGATGACCTATCACTGTGATTTATATATTCCAGTTGATTATTTGCGCAACGTTATAGCTCAAAATAGTAAACAAACTTCGCTTGATGAACAGCAGTCTAGTGAAATGATGGCAAAGTATGTGTCCACGCTCAAATGGACATTACAAAGGGATGAAGTTGCAAAAAAATATAATATTAAGGTTACAGATGATGAAATCATGGGGTTTGCTGAAGGTCTAATGTATGATAGGCTAAAACAAATGGGTATGGGTCATGCTGCTGAACATTTTATGGAAGAAATGGTGCAAAGATATCTTGCAGAGCAAGCAAATGTCGAAGAAGTTTATTCTTTGGTATTAGATGAGAGGGTTTTGGAAACTTTAATGGATACTTGGACGTTTGAAGAAAAGGTAGTGACATTAAAGGAATTCAAGGATTTAAGTTATCACACACATTCTCATTCGCATATAGAGGATCACGATCATTAATCAGTTGAATTTTTTTTAAGTCCCATTTAATTAACCTTTTAAATTATTAAATTTTAACAAAATGAATCAATTTCAGGATTTTAGGAAATTTGCCACTATGCACCGCGGCATCAATGGCACTACGGTGGATAAAGTTTTGGGTTCACAGATAGACTCCATTTCTTCAATGCAAATAAGTTCTTCCATAACGCCATATATTATTGAAGAAAGACCCATGAATATCACACCACTCGATGTGTTTAGTCGCTTGATGATGGATCGCATTATATGGCTAGGAATGCCTATATACGATGAGGTAGCTAATATCATACAAGCACAATTATTGTTTTTGCAAAGTGCAGATCCATCACGCGATATTCAGATATACATCAACAGCCCTGGAGGTAGTGTATATGCTGGATTAGGGATCTATGATACGATGCAATACATATCTTGTGATGTTAGTACTATATGTACTGGTATGGCAGCTAGTATGGCAGCGGTACTCTTAGCAGCTGGGGAGAAGGGCAAGCGCTCATCACTCAAGCACGGTAGGGTAATGATACACCAGCCATTAGGTGGCGCACAAGGTCAAGCCTCTGAGATGGAAATTACTGTAAGAGAGATACAGAAAATTAAGAAAGAACTATATGATATTCTCTCCTTGCACTCAGGACAACCTTACGAGAAAATCGAACAGGATAGTGACCGTGATTATTGGATGATGGCGGATGAAGCTAAGGCTTATGGAATGGTGGATGAAGTATTGGAGCGTAAGCCGAAAATTACTTCCTAGAATTATTTTTTAACAAGCCCCCATTTATAACATGGCAAAGGAAAAAATGCAGACCTGTTCTTTTTGTGGTCGCAAGAAAGATGAAACATTGATGCTCATAGCTGGTATGGAAGGCCATATATGTGAGAATTGTGTGTCACAGGCTCAAGCTATAATCGATGAGGAGCTTCACCAGCAAAACAAGTCCAAGTCGCGATTTGTATTGCCTAAGAATTTTAAGCCACAAGCAATAAAGGAGTTTTTAGATCAGTATGTAATCGGTCAAACAGATGCTAAAAAAGTATTGAGCGTGGCCGTGTATAATCACTATAAGCGCATCAACTTACTGGATAAGGCGGATGAAGTGGAAATAGAAAAATCCAATATCATTATGACTGGCCCTACTGGTACTGGCAAGACTTTAATGGCGCGCTCTATAGCAAGGTTTCTCAATGTGCCATTTGCAATTGTCGATGCCACTGTTTTTACCGAGGCTGGTTATGTGGGTGAAGACGTGGAGAGTATCCTCAGCCGCTTATTACAAGTATGTAATTTTGACATAACAGCAGCCGAGAAAGGAATTATATACATTGATGAGATAGATAAAATTGCTCGCAAAAGCGATAATCCTTCTATTACAAGGGATGTTAGTGGGGAAGGAGTACAACAAGCCTTACTCAAGTTATTGGAAGGCTCAGAAGTCCTAGTACCACCGCAAGGAGGCCGCAAACATCCTGAACAAAAAATGGTGAAGGTCAATACCCAAAATATTCTCTTTATATGTGGTGGTGCCTTCGAAGGAATAGATCGCATAATTGCTAATCGTGTGCGAACCAATCTTATTGGTTTTAGCAATCAAATAGAACAGAATGTAAACCGCGATCAGCTCTTGCAATATGTAGCACCACAAGATCTCAAGCATTTTGGACTTATACCTGAGTTAATAGGCCGATTGCCAGTGCTTACATTTTTAGAGCCTCTTGATCGTCCCACGCTGTTAGCTATTCTCACGGAGCCTAAAAACGCACTTTTAAAGCAATATAAAAAGTTGTTTGATATGGAAGGCATAGAATTAGTGCTGGAAGATGGAGTGATGGACTATATTGTAGAAAAAGCCATCGAGTTTAAATTGGGTGCTCGTGGGCTTAGAACTATTTGTGAATCCATACTCACCGATGCGATGTTTGAGTTGCCAGGTTCAAAAGAAAAGAAGTTTACCTTAACATTATCCTACGCACAAGAAAAATTGACAAAGTCAAAACTCAATTTGCTTAAGGTAGCCTAGTATTTAATGCACTTGGTAGCCTTAATTACATAGGATTTTATAGGTAGCAACAAGGATGAATAAAAATAAGCTATTAATACATCTTAATGGTTAAGTATTAAACAAAAGCCGCCGTATAGGTGGCTTTTGTTGTTTTAATCGTTTCATTTGAAACTAAAAATAATAATTTGCAATATGGCATCAAGGCTTTATGTAAAAATTGTATTTACTAATTAGGGCTTGCTAAATAACTCAAAAGTTTGCGATTATGGCGATGCCTGCGGCCCAG
>CAYZQX010000304.1:0-5529 GCA_964480615.1 uncultured Chitinophagales bacterium
CTCACAAATAACCTCCTCATTTAATACATCGCTATAGTCACAGAAATTTGAGTTAATAAACAAACCCTAAATTAGCTTAATAAATGCAATAGCTAGAAGCAATCAATTGATCAGCTATTAAATTGAATTATTAACACGATAGTTGCAATAAAAAACACTAATCAGTTTAATGTATTAAAATGCACGGTTAAATCCCAGTACCCAGCGACTAGGGGAAATATGGTCTTCGTTGGTGGGCGGATGATTAACCCAAAGTGGAAAATCAATCCGAATGGTCAAAGGTTTTGGCTTATCTAAAACACCAAATTTCTTAATTATCAATGCAAATCCATATCCTGCATCAGCATGAAAATCGCCAAAAATTAACTTCTTATCCGAATTCATTTTTGCAAGACTTCCTATATCACAAAACAGATAGGAATCAATATGAAAATACTTGGAAATCACCTTGGGTTTCCAATTAATGAGATTATCAATATCCCATTCTATATTTAATGCAAGACCACTTGTACTCTTATAAAAACTAGTGGTATCACCATCCTCCACTTCAGCATATGCAAATCCACTCATACCCCTAAGATTGAGACCACCTCCATCGTGAAAATGATTTGTTGAATTCCCGAAACCACCCCAAGCTTGTGGGATAAATCCAGCACTTCTTGTAAATTTATCACCAAACATATTATAGGGATTTTCACCATATAAAAACAAGTGTTGCTGTGCACTAATTCGAGTGCCTGTTGCCAACTGACCAAACATTCGAAATTGCGGCAAAAAGTCCTTGTCGCTTGGTTTAAATGTGTAATTATAATTTATTCCTGTCATGTCAGAATCACTCAGAAAGAAAGGGGCAAATAACCTAATAGAATGAGCGCCTACATGGAAGTCAGTACTTCGGCTTGCATTATAAAAAAGCTCAACATTGTTATTTCTAAAATCTATATCGTTTTCATACTTGTGTATGCTATAATATCGATCTTGCTCTGCCTTGCGAATACTGCTTCTTATATAAAATCCAACTTTAGAATTGTTTCTTAAAGGCTTTACCAATCCTAGTTTCCATCCATCAACTCCATCTAAGTGTCGGACCCCATACTCTATGGATAACTTATCAGCAAGCCTATCTAAAGGAATAGCACCAGATAAATTTAATGACCATATATCATGTTTATTTTTATAGGTTTCTGGAAAATCGGAATAGGTATGTGCATAGGCTAATAAGCCTGTATTGTACCATGAAGTCAAGGAGAATGGCCATTTGGTTTTGAGGTAACTTCCTTCTACATGAAGACCAATCTTCATGCCATCATAAATATTGTACCATATATCAGGCCGCCAATACATCCTATACTTATCCCTTAATATTGGTTGATAGATCTGATGATCAAATCCCAGCTTAATTTTATTTTTTAAGGAATTATTGATTGGGTATAGATCGGCCATTCTATTAGAAGTATCTATTTGTATATTCTTAATTCCTCCTTTAACGATGATTGTATCATAATAAAAACGATTATGTTCATTCCAACCATACCATTTTTTCAACTTAATTCCTGCTTCTTTTTTTACAAAATCAGTATTAGGTATATAGTAAAGACTATGATTATTCTCCTTATCAGTAATTAATACATCGAGGGGAGCTTGCATCTCGCCTTTTCTTTTAATGCGCAGTAAATATTGATCATCCCCCAGCTTTTTGGGTTTCAATACCTTATAATCGACTATGGCCTTTTCTCTATCCATCCACTGGTCAAAAAACCATTGTAAATCAGTGTTAGCACTTTCTATAAAAGCTTTTTGCATATCCTCTTCATAAGGATGGCACATCTTCCATTTTTCTGCATAGTGCTTGAAAGATTTTAAAAATAACTCTTCTCCAAGCGTATATTGGAGGGCATAAAGCATAGCGCCAGTCTTATTGTATATCAACCAATACTTATCCCCTACAAAACGATCAGAATGTGTAGTAAGGTCTATATCAAAATCAGTACCTGCATCTTTGTAATAACTGTTATAAACTTCTGTATCTCTCCATGTTTTTGGTACGTAGTGTTTTGCCTTATATTTATTCGTTGGCTTTTTTTCTACTACATAAGGGCCATCTATTTTCTCTGATGCCCAAGCGGTAATGAATTGGGTAAAACCTTCATCTAAAAATGGACGATAGGTTTCATTGTTAGCGATCATTCCATAAAACCACATGTGGCCAATCTCGTGTGATAACAGGCTTCGATATTCTGGATCAGCATCCCCATCAAGGGTAATCATAGGGTATTCCATCCCATCTTCAGCATCAGCCACAATGATCTTATTCCAAGCGTATTGAGTAATATCATTAGAAAATATTTCAATACATTTTGCTGAATATTCAGCAGCATTTTGCCACCTTGCAGCATGCGGTTCCTGTACCAGTGCGATGGCTTTTATACCTTTCCATTCAGCTTCTCCAATCCTAAATAATGGACTTGTAATAAATGCAAAATCGTGTACATTAGCAGCAGAATATTTCCATGTTTTTGTATTATTCTTACCTGTCTCGGGATATACAAAACTTGGCGACTCACCCCATTTCTTATCCTTAAAATTTTTTATATCAATTTGCTGCATTAAAGATTGTGGCATTACTTCTTCTTCATTCATAAGCATACCTGTTGCTTCAGTGATGTAAGTTTCTGGCAAATTAATTGACACATTAAAAGTTCCAAAATCTCCATAAAACTCATTATTAAGATGCTGGTCTCGATCCCAGCCTATACGACGATCATATACAGCTACTCTTGGGTACCACAATACACCTTTATATACTTTTTGTCCCCATTCTTCTAAATAATGACATCGCCTATCTTGTGCTGTTTGATCGTAATAGGTCTTGAATCGCAACTGTATTTCAATTTGATCATCAGGCAGTAATGGCTCTGCAAGGTTCACCTTCATAATCGTATTGTCTATCTCAAAAGTTGCAGACTTGGACTGCTTGCCACTACCTAACATCACTGCTTCTACCTCAGTACCCTTCCCTTTTGATTCCCAATTGGCATATTCAGGCACATCACCTCGTGACTCATTAAAAATATTATAGTATGAGTCTGGCGTAAATGCATTCTGATATAAGTGGAAATAAATTTCCTTAATCGTATCCGGTGAATTATTGACATAAATAATTTTCTCAGTGCCAAGCAATATATCCGTACTATCATCTAATACTGCTTTGATGTCATAATGAACATCCTGCTGCCAATAGCCTGGGTAAGGCAATTTATTTTTCCAATAAAGTGAATTATCCGCACTGCTAAACCATTGAGGCGTAAAATTCATTTTTTGATTTTGTGCCATTATGTTAATGCTCCAAAACATGCAATTCAAACAAAATAAACTCAACAAATTAGGTGATTTAACCACGACTTATTATTTTTGCCCCAAGATAAAAAGAAATACTTGAACGAAAGCCAAGTCATACTAGATACCCTCGCCTTGCAATACATTCCTGGCATTGGTTCTGTACTTGCCAAAACACTAGTAGCATATACTGGTGAGGCAGGCCAAATTTTTTTATCAAAAAAAAAACAACTTTTACAAATTCCCGGTATAGGAGAAAAAACAATTGAAAGCATCATTAACTATAAAGATTTAGCTTATCAAAAGGCGGAAGCAGAACTAAAAAACATTTATAAACATCAAATAAAAGTATTGCATTATACCGATCCCAATTACCCTAGGAGATTAAAACAATGTACTGATAGCCCTACCTTACTATTTTACAAAGGTGACACAACATTCAACCAAGATAAATCAATCGCCATTGTAGGTACAAGGCGAGTGACGGAATATGGGAAAAGGATGATTGCAAAATTGATCGAAGATTTAGAGACCTATAATATCCAATTCATTAGCGGATTAGCTTATGGCGTGGATGCCTGTATGCATCAGGAATGTAACAAGAAAAATATCCAAAATATTGCTGTCTTAGGACATGGGCTACATACGATCTATCCGCCTGATCATAAAAAAATTGCCGACAAAACGATGGAACATGGAGCAATCATTTCAGAATATACTACTGATGCGGATTTTAATAAAGAGAATTTTCCACAGCGCAATAGAATAATCGCAGGCATGGCGGATGCCACAATAATTATAGAAACAGGTCTCAAGGGCGGTAGTATTATTACGGCACATCTAGCATTAGGTTATCACCGCAATGTGATGGCATTCCCAGGCAAAAGCGGTGATATCATGTCCTCAGGATGCAATGAACTCATTAAAAATCATACAGCATCCCTTATCGAAAATGCTGGAGATCTTGTAAAAATTCTAAATTGGCAAAAGCCATCCTCCGATAAGTCAAAAACAAAAGCTATACAACGTCAATTATTTGTTGAGCTAGAACCCACCGAAAATGCAATCCTTCAGGCATTGTATCAAAAAGACAATATACACATAGATGAATTGTCATCAATTTGTAAATTAAACATTGGCGAGCTAGCAGTTAATGTTTTACAAATGGAATTAAAAGGATTGCTTATACAATTACCTGGTAATATCGTAAAAATTTGTTAGCTTTGCAAGCTACTACTAGGTAGAATATTTTAATAAAAAACCAAAATCATGTTCAAATTAAAAACTCCTGTGCTCCTGCTAATTACACTCTTAATAATTAGCTTTCCATTAGCAACGCTCAAGGCTGACCATATACTCGGCGGAGAGTTGTATTATAGCTGCAATGGATCCAACAATATCACTGTGTATTTCAAAAATTATTTTGATTGTAATGAGATTGCCCAGCCTGACAATAATATCAAAATATTCGTTCGGGATATGAATGGCAACTTCATATTTCCATTTTCAGGCACCCAAAACTTCTTTACTATTTCGATGATCTCCGATGAAAATATTTCAGATCAGTTCGATGATAATTGTATGGGAACACCTCCAGTCTTATGTAGAAACGTAATTACTTATAGTGGCACGGTGGCTTTAGATCCTGTAGTAGGCGGTTTTGAGCTTATCTATCAGCGTTGTTGTCGTCAAGATGATATTCTAAATCTTTTGGATTGGCAACAGTCTAATAATAATGGGAGTACCTATTCGGTATATGTGCCACATGAACCAGGAAACCCATGCACTAATAGCAGCCCTGTATTTAATTTCGGACCACCCGTTGTTATAGGTGCTAACTTCCTACAGTCTTTTAATTATTCAGCTACTGATCCTGATGGCGATCAGTTGGTATATAGATTATGTACTCCCTATGCTGGACTGGAGAGTGGATGCAATGATGTAGGATCCCTAGGCTGCCCCGACCTCCCATTTAATATCTTCCCATTAGAATGGGGTTCCAGCTACTCAGAAAATAACCAAGTAGGAGGAACGCCCACTATGAACATTACAAACGCAGGCATTGTAAATTGTAAACCTGCTAGTACAGGCAATTTTGTTACAGCGATATGTGTGGATGAATATGATAATGGCCAGCTAATATCATCAGTACGGAGAGACTTTACATTTGTAATTGTAAATACCAACAGTATT
>CAYZQX010000305.1:0-5524 GCA_964480615.1 uncultured Chitinophagales bacterium
CTATCTTACATCTTATTTTTTTTAAATAATTGTAAAAAAAATGAAACATTTTAAAAAACTGATTGAAAAAATTCCAGACACTGGAATATATTTCCAATATCTAGAAAAATAATACTCTTACTTCTAAAAATAATACACATAATCAATAGATTACGAGGCTGGCATGCTTTTCGCACATGTACCTAATTGGAAGTTGGTAAAAGATGGAAATTTACAAAAAATATAAGATATTTATCGTTGATGACAACATTTTCAGTTTGGGAATGTACGAGCGAAATTTAATAAACTTAGGTTACGAGGATATTACTACATTTTCTAGCGGTGTCGAAATGTTGCTAAAACTAGTGGAAGGCCCCGATATTATTTTTTTGGACCATCAAATGCACCCTATCAATGGGTTAGAAGTATTAAAGCTCATCAAAAGATTTGATCCACACATATATGTTGTTATGGTATCAGGTCAAGAAAATCTCAGTATTGCCATCGAATCCCTCCACCACGGCGCTTTTGATTACATCATTAAGGATGATAATGAAAATGATAAAATGAAAGATGTCATCGTTCGTATCCAAACAATCCATTATTTGCTACTCAAAAACAAAAAAAATCCATCTGATCATCTCGATTAATTGACTTTTGTCAGTTTTTCGACGTTTTACATCTTTATTTCCAGCACAACCAATTGTTTTTGTACTTTTGGAATAAAATTCATTTTTTATTACAACCCTTTATTCTCGGCATAATTGTTGAGTTGTAAATTTTTGAAATAAAATATTTGGCGGATTTTTTGAATTTCTATTCATTGCCGAATATATATTATTCTAATATTTTGAAAGCAAAGTCCAATATTTAGAACTTTGCAATTATAAAAACAACTTAACTGATTGAATATCAATTATTTGCAAATTGGTATCACTTTGGTTTGGTAGGTATTTTAAACGTATATAAGGATGGAGCAATCGAAAAGCAAATCGTGTGTAATTATTAGTCCTATCAAAATGGAAATGGATCAATGCCTCAAATATTTTCAAAACTTCAGAGTCAATACTGACGTTATTTCGCCGAATGAAGAAATTGTCGCAGGCTACTTAAACAGTAACCATACTGACCTCATTGTGATTCATATTAAAAATTCCAATTTGCCTGCCATTGAATTAATAAAGCTAATCAAGTCAATTCAACCTTATATCTATATTGCAGTTATTGTTGACCAGCAAGATCTACACTTAATAGTAGAACCCCTCAGACTAGGTGCTTTTGACTATATTGTTAAAGGTGAAAATGAAGCAGATCAAATAAAAGAGATTCTGCATAGAATGGAAACACTCAAACAAATACTAAAATCCAATAAGATTAACACATTTGTAAAAGAAGTAAAATAAGAATCAACTTTAATTTTGAAGAGTTAATTCTTTTTTAATTTTCTTCATCCATTATTATTTAATTTCAATTTTGAAGCTCCAGGCAATCTCAAAGACTCCCGCTTTTGCTTTAAGTACAATTGCAAATCCCTATCACCTAAACGCTATGAGAACCTATAGACCTAATCCTACAAGAATCCACTAAGAACAATCTCATCCAAAACAGTGTGGCAAAACAAATCGAAAAAAAATTGGTTTATTAGTGTAACTTGTTTTTAGTTAACACCGTCAATGATACCAAAAAAAAATGAGAGCCGATTCAGCTCCAATTATTAGAAATACATAATAGTTAAATTAAAAAAATACTACTCCCTAAGCCTTGCTGAAAACTCTTGACAAAAATATTTTTTTAATAAGTGTTTTACTTCTATCATATCCACGTTTTGATGTAATTCAGCGCTCAGTGATGTCACTGACTTGTCCGTAATTCCACATGGAATGATATGACCAAAATAATTGAGATCGGTATTTACATTGAGTGCCCATCCATGCATAGTAACCCATCTAGATGCTCTAATACCCATAGCACATATCTTTCTTGCTCTAAGCCTATCAAGTGGATCTAACCATACGCCAGTAGCGCCCGCAAGGCGATCACCTTTTAAGTTATAATGTGCTAAGGTATGTATCATAACCTCTTCTAAGCAGCGCAAATAACGATGTATATCAGTAAAAAAATTATCGAGGTCGATTATAGGATATCCCACCACTTGTCCTGGTCCATGATAGGTAATATCCCCTCCCCTATTTATAGGAAAATAGGAAATACCTTTATCGGCTAATTCTTCTTCACTTAGCAAGAGATTCGACACACTACCTGTCCTGCCTAAAGTATATACATGAGGATGCTCACAGAAAATAAGATAATTAGGCGTAACTTTTTGCCCTCCGCTCTTTCTATTTTCCATCTTTATCTCTACGATTTCCTGAAGACGCAGTTCCTGTAATTTCCAGGCTTCTTCATAGGATATTAATCCCCAATCTTCAAAAATTATTTCATCATTTTTCATTATAGCCCATAAAGGTAACAAGATAAATAATAAATGTGTTGCATCACTAAGATTTAACTTTTCATTAGCACCTTGATTCTTTTATTAAAATGCCATAAATAAATAAAACAATCTATTCATCACTTTAGTTATGTATCCATTCTTCATCTTGGTTTATAACTACTTGGATTGGGTGACCTTGTACAACTAATTAGATTACCAATGAATGATTAAGAATGGATGGCCACCCCACACTAGATACTTATAACATAACATTATACTTGAGGCAATAGACACTAAATAATGGATACTACCTAATACAGTTAGTACAACAAGATTCAATGCATATATCCAATATCGTGAATCGTTTTTATAGAACCTGGACACTGGAGCGCAGACGCTGGACACTGGATAATGGACACTAGACAATAACTGCGTACTTTAAAAAACTTCAGGATCGTAAATCGCATTAACTAGACTCTGGACAATTGACAATGGACAATGGACGCAAGACTTTATGTAGTTATTGCAACAAGCTTCAGTATCGTAAATCTTGAATCGTAAATCATAAATCGCGATATCCAATCGTAAATCGCTCAGCAGCGATAGGGATAGCAAGGGTTTGTACTGGGTTGGGTGGCTGACTGCCTTTATGGGCGGGTGGGTGTGGATCAAGATGCTGTCAGCCACCCAACCCAGTACCGAAGCGTCAGCGCAGCCCTGAATAGCCCGGGCCGGAGGCATCGCCAAAATATTTTATATCACTTTACAAAATACTATAAATTATTTTTTATCTATTATTATAAAATGTCATGAACTCTCCTGCATATCGAAGCAGCACTGATGATATTTTGCACTCCAAAATTTCCACCTTATATAATCTAGATTATGCATAGGAGTATCTAATAATGTTTACTATCTCAATCCAGACCACTATGAGCATATTTTCTACACTCAATTATACTTTTACAGTCACAAATACTATGCAGGAAGTATAAAATTTAAATGTTATAAGGTAGGCTAATAAATCAACACTTCAATATGCTATTCAAAGTCAGGGTATAATAGATATTTTTTTCTCAATAATTTATAAGCATTAAGATCAGCTTGCCACAAGGACTCCCATTCATCAAATGGTGTTTTTAGCAAGATGCTATTTCGCAATGATGGATTGCCTACTAATTGATCTATGAAATTATTAGTTAAGAAAAAATTGTCTCTCTGAGTACTTGCATTGTACATCTCAATTAACCAAGACCAGTTGATTTTATTGCGTTTTTGCAATTCAGTAATTGATAAACTATGTAAATCACGTCCATAACATTTTACACCTTGTTGAGGAGGTTGCTTAGCACCAGGTCTAGGTTCTGGCGTAAATGTGTATTCTTTAATCTGAGAAAAAGGTTCTCCAAATATTTGAAAAGGGTAATCGGTACCACGGCCTACACTAACTGATGTCCCTTCAAAAAAACACAAGGATGGATATAGGTAAACAGCATGCATATTAGGCAAGTTAGGTGATGGCTTTACAGGCAGTTGATAAAATAACTTATGTGTGTAACCAATGCAATTAATCACCTCCAGTTTACAATACAGCTTATCTGATAGCCATCCCTCTTCATTGATCATACAAGCAAGCTCACCTATGGTAAGGCCATGTACCACAGGTATGGGATGCATAGCTACAAATGAAGCGTAGGACTCAGCTCTTATAGGACCATCGACATAATGGCCATTCGGATTGGGTCGATCGAGCACAAGTAATCGTATATCAGCCTCCGCACAGGCTTCCATTACATAATGCATGGTAGAAATATAGGTATAAAAACGTGTACCCACATCTTGAATATCAAAGATAACCACATCAATTCCTGCTAGCTGTTCAGGACTTGGTTTTTTATTTTTACCATAGAGCGATATGATGGGGAGGCCAGTGGCAATATCCTTGCCATCTTTTACTTTTTCGCCGGCATCGGCATCTCCTCTAAATCCATGCTCAGGGGCAAATATTTTTGAGATGCGAATATCTAGGTCTAACAAAGTATCAACAAGTTGTTTATTCTTCACCATTGAAGTTTGATTGACCACTAAGGCAACCACTTTGTCTTTGAGTAGTGGCATATAGCTATTCATTCGTTCAGCACCTACAGAAATTTTATCATTATCATATTGCGACCATATAGGAAGACATCCGAATACCAGGATTATAAAAAAAACAAAATTGCGCAGGACGATTATTGTATGTTTCAAGGAATGAATTACTTTTGATCTCTGCAAAAATACAATATTTGAATATAGAGGGATATATCGCACGGCGCATCGCCTTTGGGACTAAGGGATCATTCTCTTCTTTCATCATACGCATAGCCATCATCGCCATCGCCATTTCCATGGCTGTTATGATCGTGGCCATTAATTTAATATCGGGTTTCAAAAAAGAAATCAGCGATAAGGTTTTTGGATTTTGGGGGCATATCCACCTCTCTCATATCGACACCAATCATTCTTACGAGAATACAGATGGATTATTCCTCAGTCCTAGTTTGCTTGACTCCATCATGGCTATCCAAACGATAAAAAATGTACAGCCCTATTCTGAAAAAGCTGGCATTCTAAAAAAGGACGAAACGATAGAAGGTATTGTATTGTATGGAGTAGATAAGAAATATGATTGGGATTTTTTTAATCGATATATGAAGAAGGGAAAACCCTTGGCGATTGCTGATAGTGGCAAGTCAACAGACATACTTCTTTCCTCCTATACAGCTCAGCGATTGAGTGTCGATACAGGTCAGGCAGTATTTGCTTATATGGTCAAAAACGGACAACCAAAGCCTAGAAAATTTAAAGTCTCGGGAATATATAAAACTGGCATGCAAGAATTTGATGAGAAATATGCCATCATAGATATGAATCATATACGATATTCCAATGAATGGTCTGACTCATTAGTGGGTGGGTATAGCGTAACATTACATAATAGTGAATTGATGGATACGGTGAGCGAGCAACTCTATTATAATTACCTTCCCCCATCAAACAAAAGTACTACAATGATCTAAAATTTTCCAACAATCTTTGAGTGGATCAACCTTCAAAACCTCAATCAGTTCA
>CAYZQX010000306.1:0-5501 GCA_964480615.1 uncultured Chitinophagales bacterium
ACTAAGAAAATAATTCCCTATCTCACTTATCCTAAAGACAACCTAAATAAAACTAGGTTTCTGACTGTTAAGATATATCAAATATTTATAACTCCCTAATTATTTTACGCAATAAATACAAAAAGGTTGCGTTCCTGGACAAAAAATTGTGAATACACCAATGCAAAATTGGCAATGAGAGGATGTAAAAAATACCACAAATAATTATTAATCAACGTTTTAGGAGACAAGAAGTACTAAATACCAAATAAATGAAAATTATATCAGTAGTACTAATATTTTTTACACAAATCCACAATTTATGTTCATAACAAATATTTATTTGCAAAATGACTCTCAATCTAAATATTTACTCACAATCTGAAGTTTAATAAATATTTAATTTTTCTTAATTTTTTCTTTATAATTAGGAGCTATTTAAAAATCTCCAATTTTGACAAACCTAGTCTCCAGGCATGTACAAAACGCTCTAATAACTTACCTAGAAAATATTGTAGGCTATTGGACTAACACTAAAAAACAATCCTAAATTCTCAAAATTATAGGAGCTTTTTTTGCTTGAAAACATACCAAAAAAAATACTTACAACTTTAGAGCAGTTATAATAACCCATAAAATAACTGTGTGCTACTTGAAACATATTTAGAAGCAAAATGATGTGGGATCGCCCATTAATGAATCAATAAAATTGAGTTTACTCTATAGCTAATTTATATTTTTCACTTAGTTATATCTCCCAAAAATAGAATCAGAAATCAATGCTATTTCATAATACAAAAATCTTGTAATTTAAGTAACATAAATGCAAAATAATTAGCTAACCAATTATAATAATAATCGCTCATAAAACATTAGGATTTCAAAGATAATAGTTACTAATTATAGTGGCATTAAGCTGAGAAGTTGATAATTGGTAACCACATAAAAACTCAGGGCTATATATAGTTTCTAATTTTTACTCTCAATTATAATTATAAGCGCATCCTCATTAACTGGGTGTTTCAACCATCATTGCTAATAGGATAATTAGAAAATAGAAAAGTACAGCCCAAAAAAAGCGATAAGGATAGAAGCGGTACCCCGCAACGACGCTAGGAGTGAGGAGTACAAGCGGATAGCCTGGGCCTTTAGGCATCGCCATAATCACGCATAATTTAACCTATCCTATTCAAATGATCTATCATTTTTTTAAGATAGATAACCTAATTTCTTTATTATTTATTAAACCAAATTTAATACAATAAATCATTCAGTTGATGTTCAAATATAGTGTGACAAATTAGTACATTTCACCTATTTTCTTGTAACCCTATTTACTTAATCTAAAGCTATTATGCAGAAAAATGTTTTTAGTACAAAATGCAAAATAAACCAATATTAAAATAACCTAATATTCCAATACTATGAAGTTATTATAGAATATCTAATTTGTATTAATTTGCTAGTAGATGGCAATAATATTTATGATGAATTAAGAATCAAAATAGCCGAAAACTAAACAAAGCCAATATTAAATTAATGATAACAATTTACTTCGCCATTAAATAAAACTAATTCAAATAGGTGGTTTCAAATACTCCTAGAATGCATTTTGTGAAAAGGCATTATGGCTTTGAATCGACCAAGCAATTCGCTAAACCCGGATAAATTTAAAACCGTACGTCAGCAAAAAAAACGGGTTTGAAATTGAACATTAAAGGCAAAAAATTACAAGTCATAGATTGTGTCGCTGGGTTTCTTCAGTGAGACTATACATTTTTGAAAGACACTAAATTCGGTAAACATACAATCATTCAGCCAAAAAAGATCAGATAAAATCAACATAAAAAAGGTTCGGAGGCAAATAAAAGGGTTAATTAGATGAAATAATTTCGGTTTCAATTTGGAAAACTAGAAAACTATAATTACCTTTGCGGGCTAAAAAAATTTACGATGCCAAAATTAAAGACAAATTCCAGTGCCAAAAAACGTTTTGGATTTACAGGCACGGGCAAAGTAAAGAGAAATCACGCATTTATGCGTCATATCCTTACTAAAAAGTCCAATAAGCGCAAGAACAGATTGAGTTCAAGTGTAGTAGTGCGTGATACTGAGTTAAAACGCCTAAAAAAATTATTAAATTTCTAATTTTATTTAATTAAACCAGGTTTTCGGTACCCAAAAAGTGAGTAAAACTCCACCGAACGCTAAAAAATTTCATTTAAGATGCCAAGATCGTCGAACAATGTCGCATCCCGTGCTAGGAAAAAGAAAGTCTTTAAACAGACCAAAGGTTATTTCGGGAGAAGAAAAAATGTATTATCAGTTGCAAAAAATGCACTTGATAAAGCGGGTGTGTATGCATACCGCGACAGAAAAGCAAAAAAACGCTATTTCCGTCAGCTTTGGATAGCTAGGATTAACGCTGGATTGCGTGAACTAGGACTCAGTTATTCAAAATTTATTGGAGCTTTTAACAAGTCAGGTATTGTTATGAACCGCAAAGTGCTTGCTGACCTAGCTTATAATGACCCTGCCGCATTTAAAAATGTAGTGGAGTCAGTAAAAATGTAAAAAAAACCACCTTAAACCTTAATAAGACCCTGAAGGAGTAATTCCTTCGGGGTTTTTTTATGGCCAAAAGCGCACAATGAATCTAATTAAAAAAAAATATATGAAAATTAAAATAATGTTTAAACATTATTTAATTTTATTATTTTTGCGCTGCGATTAATGAAAAAGTATTGAGCGATGAGAATAGAAGAAGCAATAAAACAAAAGGCCCCATTTAGGGACAACCATCAGAAAATGATGGTTAATCTGATATATACTTATAGCTGGATGATAGAGAGATCAAAACGTTTTTTCATTAATTGGGAACTCACTCCTCAACAATATAATATTCTCAGAATACTTAGAGGTGCTGAAAGAATATTGAGTACCAATGATATTAGAGATCGCCTGCTGGATAAGATGAGTGATACACCACGTATGGTAGATCGATTAATATTAAAAAATTTAGTCACGAAATCACTCAATCGTCAGGACAAACGGAAAGTGGAGATAAGAATCACAGAAAAAGGGCTGTCAATACTTGAAGAAATTGATGGGGTGATGCCAAAATTATTGAATGAGTTACATGGGCTGGATCCCTCAGAGGCTGAACAACTCAGCAATCTGCTTGACAAGCTGCGAAACAATCAAAATTTAACCATTATATAAATTCATTATGCGCAATCAAATTTTTTTAGCACTCTTAGCAGTGCTAGTATTTTCTACGACCAGTTTTGGTCAACAACTCAATCCTGAAAGGAGCAAAATTCAATGGACAGCAAACAAAGTAACCGGCTCCCATACTGGAACACTTTCTATTTCCAAAGGTGAATTATCATTTAACAATCAAGTATTAACTGGTGCTGATTTTGTGATTGATATGAACACGATCAATACGACCGATCTTACTGGTGAATGGAAAGAAAAGTTAGATGAACACTTAAAAAACGAAGATTTTTTTGATGTAAAAAATTTCCCAACAGCTAGTTTTTCAGCTACGAAAATAGTTTCTCGCGGGACACCTGGTGATTATAAAGTGATAGGTATCATCAATATAAAAGGCATTAAAAAAGAAATTAAATTTAATGCCCACGTGGATATGGATGCCAAGGGATTATACACAGCTACAGCAAAGCTAATACTAGATCGCACTGATTATGATATAAAATATGGATCTGGAAGCTTTTTTGATGATCTAGGAGACAAGACTATCTATGATGAGTTTGAATTAGATATTGTTTTAGCTAGTAAATAATTTATCAAACAAGGAAATAAATTTTAATACCAAATTGGGGAATTAGGTATTTATATATCTGTCAGTTCTAAACCGTTGTAATTATTACAACGGTTTTTTTATGATTAAAATTTGTTTTTCCACATCATACTTTCCACAGGACGCATTGTCCGTTCTGTATATTTTGCATTGCGCTTGTGATTATAAGCATTCTCCACATCACCAACTTCAAAATAGATTAATTGACCTATCGGCATACCCGCATATACGCGTACAGGCATTATACAAGAGATTTCCAATGTCCAAGTATTGCAAAATCCCACATCACCTTTCCCAGCTGTAGCGTGGATATCGATACCAAGCCTACCCACTGAAGATTTTCCTTCTAAGAAAGGAACGTGGTTATGCGTCTCAGTATATTCCTCCGTAACACCGAGATACAATGTTCCAGGCTGTAAAACTATACCCTCTACAGGTATCAATAACTCCTCAATTTCATTGTGCTTTCTTGCATCAAGCTCACGGTTCTTATATACTGCGAGATATCTTCCTAAATGCACATCATAAGAATTAGAACCAAGACATTCACGCTTATACGGTTCTATTAATATACTACCTGATTCTATCTCTTTCAATATTTGCTTATCGCTCAATATCATAACTCAATTATTAATTTGCCACAAAAATAAGCTCCCGTCATCAGATCCTGAAATAAAAGAATCCATATCACACATATTTATTATACAATTAACTGAAGCTGTATGCATTTTCATTTTACTAGCCTCTAGCACCTTGCATAGTGCCAGTGTTTTGGCATCCCATATTTTAATCGTTTTATCCCTAGCTGCTGATACAAGATAGTTGCTATTCTCTAAGATCATTAAATCATTGATGGTAGCAAGGTGTGCAGGAATTTTTGATACCAGACCCCTGCTTTCCATATCCAATCCATAAAGCATTGCATCCATCCCACCAAATAAAAATTTTCCATTTTTATAATCTATGCAAATACTGAAAATAGACTTTTCAGCCTTATACAATTCCAATACCTCACCAGTTTCAATTCGCAATAATACATCGCCATTGCTGGATGATAATAGGAGTTGATTAAATCCATTACTAATTATTTTGCGAATAGCTGTATGCCCAATTTTTTGAATAGCAATTCTTCTGTAATTAATCTTATCAAGTATAGTTAGCTCTCCATTCTTATTGCCTATATATAGATATCGCTCATCACTTGCTATGGAAAACAATGTGTATCCCAAGTTATCAATAAGATCCAACTTATTGCTCAGCAAATCTAATTTATATAACTTACCTGACTGTGTGCCTAAGATCACAACCTGTGATGACGCCACATAATGCATACTAAAAACAGCACTATCCACCTTGTGTAATACAGGCAATACATTGGTCTTCCTATCAATAATTGAAATGCGACCCATGGAACCTCCTGCTATCGCCTTACCCTGTCCTATATATGCCATAGAATAGATGTTGAATCCCAGTCCAAATGCCTCAATCAAATTACAATCCATATACAATTATTGTAAGTTTATTAATAATATTATTAACCAACCCATTGACCATCAAAGCTAGGACATAATTTACAAATGCAAAACTCCACAATGCCCACAATAATAATTGATGCAATAATATTTTACTTTTTACAGTTTTGCTTGTAACATTTTACAATTAAATTTCCTAATTCATATTCCTTGTGATTGAAGTA
>CAYZQX010000307.1:0-5478 GCA_964480615.1 uncultured Chitinophagales bacterium
TCAAGTTTCCACTAAAAAGAGTGGAGCAAAGCGGAACTAGATAATAAAAATACGCTGATTCTGGCTAGCAAAAATCAATTATAAGCCAGCAAAGCCCGGGCCGTAGGCATCGCCATAATCGCATAATTGTGAGTTATTTAGCAAGCCTAATTAGTCAAGAAATTATCCCCATCAATTCGTCCATGAAAAAAGCCCATCTGAAAAATAAATTTCAAATGGGCTTCCATATTTTTATTGATCTGTTTCTTTATTATTCTATGGTAAACTGTTTGCGCAACTGGCCATCATTAGTATTCATTTCGAGGATATACATTCCACTGGCTAATCCTGATACAGGTATCGAAATTGTTTGATGATGTAGATTTGATTTTATAGCCATCAATTTACCAGTCATATCATAAATTCTGATTTCATTCATCACTATATCAGCATCCATAAAGCGCAAGTTTAATACTTCAGAAGCTGGAATTGGGAACATTGTAAAGTTGAGTTCTAAACCATTCTCTACTGCTGAGGTACATACAAATTGTTCATAACCTGGCAATTCTAAAACCACCATTGCTCTAGGCAAAAAGAAATTTACACAAGTATCAATATAGGCTTTAGCCTTCGCTTCTGACATGTCAGGATTAGTTGCTAAGGCACAATCATTCATAGAGATGTCAGGAGATGATGCCCCTACACAAGTGAAATTTTCCCAATAAGCTTGATCCCAAAATTCCCAAGGACCACTTTCTTGTGTTGGTCTAATTAATGGGAATAAATTAGGAATACCATTAGGATTTTCCGCATCAGTACTTGCTTCAATCGCCTTGAGTGAATATGGATCATTGAATTGACAGTTAAGTGGATCATTGACACCCAATTCATTGCATCTCATAATTGCACATTTAGTGCCATCTACGACGATTACTGGCTCACCCGTAGTTGGTACGATTACCGTACCATCACATTCATAGGGTGCATAAGGATCATTAGGCACATGCAATCCTATAAGTGGTGGGGTAGTTTCAGCATCGAACCAATTAACAGTGCCACAAGCACCACCCATATTCATACCAAATTGTATTTCGGATTCATAACCTACCCAGTTAGGATTGCCCATAGAGGTATCATCAGTACCCCATATATTACCTAAAGAAGCGACATCTATGTAGCCTTCACCTGTGGTTGGATTAATTATTTCATCTAAATACAATTCTTCTGTTTCATCAACACCAGCAGCTCCATATACGATGTATCCACCAGTACCTTGTCCAACCAATGAGATTTTAGAGCCGTCAATGCCATAAGGATTGCCATCTTCAGCTTGTGTCTTTCTAAAATATCTTACACAAGTGCGCATATCCTGAATGGAGCGATAATAGGCAGTCAATAAAGTACCTTTTCTAATTTCAGGATCATCGGATAGGGCATTCCATTCTACACGGTAGTCAACTGCTGCGGTTACATAACCTCTACGAGCAAATTCCCTAGCCATCGTAACCATCGAACTATCTTCTATCTCGCCAGAAATACCACCATTTAAAAATGGTCTTTTAAAACTTCCAGTGTGTATTAATAAGATCAATGGTCTATCAGTAACATCATCAGTTGCTGGAGGTGAATACACATCCATTTTTAAATCTATTGCCAATCCAGTAGGGATAAATTCAATAGAAATATTATTGCCATAAACTACATCTTTTTGCACCCCAATTTCACTAGCTTCAAATAATGGATCTAGATAACGTTGTTGAGCAAGCAATGGCATCAGTCCCATACACAGTAGGGAAAAAACAAAAGCAAGATTTTTTTTCATAAACTTATATTATTGATTTGTTAATTAAAATATTATAATTTTTTCAACTCGATTACTGCAGAAAAATAGGCTAATCTACCTATTTTAGGACCTCCATAAACTTGGAATCTCTTCTGGTTAAATATATTGGTAGCCCCAAGTTTAAATGTTGTATTGAGCTTGGTTACAAACCAGTTCACTTGTGCATCTAAAGAACTGCGAGCAGGCACTATACCAGTATATTGTGGACTACCTTCGTACAAAAATTCCTGCACCCACTTATAGTTTACATTGAATCCTATATTGCGGGCGGTATGACTTCCCAATCTTAATTTCATATCACGTCCATTAAAGCCTACATTGAATTTATGTTCAGGTGTATTGAATGCAGGAATGATGGGATCATCGGTATCGGTATTCAATTTATTCCAAGAGTAATTGCCAGCAAAAGCAATACCTTTATAGAAGAAATAGTTTAAACCTAAAGAGAATCCTTGAGTAGTCACTGTTTTAGATGCATTCGTGGACACTCTATAAGGACGATAATTTTGAATGTCATTATTCTGATCTAATGAAAGATCAATACCTAAGATATAACCTATGAAATCATTGTAAAGGCTAAAATAATAAGAACCATCAAGATATACTTTATTGGCAATTGTCGTTCTATAGCCCAGTTCTATGGATTTCACTTTTTCAGGCTGGATAGGTGCTACGTTAAAATAATCAAGCGTATCGGTGTTTTCAGTATTGAGGAAATCCACGAAGGAGTCTAAGGTCACTAGTGAATCTCGACCATTAATGTTTCCTAGTAAGGTAGCAGGACCTACATTGTAATTCAGGTATTGATCGCTCAGCGTGGGATTTCTAATCGCTGAACTCATTGATAATCGAACTATATTATTGGCATCAATGGTATATACACCTGATAGGGCAGGGGAGAACAATAAATCAAAATTTTGATTCTTGTCAGCACGTGTTGCAAGATTCAATTTTAGGCGATTGTGAAATAGCTTTTTCTCTAATCCCACATAAGTACCTACCTCACTATTGGTAATTTTTTCGGTCTTATCGTCGAAGATGGTTCCTCTGGTAACAGGTCTATATTGTCGGAAATTTGCGCCTACTGTTATGTCTGCAAACTTGGGTTTGAAAATATATTCTCCGTGGGTATGCCATAGTGCGGACTTGTCATAAAAGCCCGTACCAGCCACTTCATTGGTCTCTCCAATTTTGATATCACGATTATAACTATTAGTAATTGCATTAAACATTTCCTCAAACTCGGGTGTTCCTGGCACTAGAAATATATTGCTTGAAGAACCTGGCGCGATGTAATTATTGGTAGCATCAGTTGTAAGTTGATGGTATTGAGTGAGCTCAGGAATGTGTGCAGCTACGATGCTATCGGCTTTGCTTACATTAAATGGATTGCCAAATGAGGCTGTGGGCCAACCCCAAGCTCTTACTGAATCCTCAAAATTATAATTCCAACCAAAATCGTCGTTTACACTCTGATTATTTTGCCAGAGGGATACAAAGTCAACTGCATAATCCCTTGGATCTTTAGCATATTCTACTAATCTCAATGCAGTGAAATAGGCGTCATAAGTATCGCCATCATTTTCTCGTGTATAATAAGCTCTTACGAAAAATTTCTCAGGTTTCTTAATTTCTATTTTTGACTGATTGAAAGTAATGTTTTTAAGACTAAAGCGATTTTCTCCTTGATATACAGTTGTTCCAGCACCAAATGAATGTGTTAGGTTTAACTCAACTTTAGGAGCTACATAGTAATACAAACCTGCAGATGCTTTTATGTTTTCAGTATTATAATCCACTAAGTCTTTTTCTTTATAGCCACGGCGATAAAATATACCTACACCAGGATATTGTGACATAAGACCAGCCGTGTTATAAGAAAATGCGCCGCGAAATCTACCGTGCTCATCGCCATAAATATTTACAGCATCATAGCCACCAGGATTATTGGTTCCTACATAATCAGCTTCGTCTTCTTGATATACTTCATCATAATTTTCGGCTTCCCAGTCATTGGCCATTAAGTAGGAAGCATTGATTTTAAATGCGAATTTATCGTCACCAGCTTTATTGGCAAATGCCTTGGCATACCTCAGCCCCACCTCTAGCATTTGTCTCTCCCCTGCCTTAGCGAGTACGGAAAGACCTTGATGTATAAATGGGCTTTTAGTAGTCATACTGATCACACCATTGAAGGCATTAGGGCCATAATAAGCAGAGTTGGCACCTACTACTAGATCCACTTTTTGAATATCCAGTTCAGGACTACCTAGGAAATTGCCCAAGGAAAAATTTAAACCTGGTGCTTGATTGTCCACCCCATCAATAATCTGCAAGGTCCTAACGGGTGAAGTACTGTTAAAGCCCCTCGTATTAATAACGGTAAATCCCAAGCTCGCACTCGTTTGATCTACACCTTTTAAGTTGCCTAGACCATCATAAAAATTGGCTGCTGTTGTTTGCTTGATCGCTATGGGATCCAGCGATTCAACTGTTCGAGGATCCTCTTTGGTCTTTTCTGTGATACGGCTTTCTACAATTACAATTTCGTCAGTCGTAAAGGACTCAACCTCAAGCTTAATTTTTAATTTTTCATTAGCCTTTGCATCACTGGCGATCTCTATTTTTTGTGTGAGGTAACCTACATAAGAAACGAGGAGATTAAAAGGAGGTTTCTTAGGGACATCAATTTCATAGTTTCCATCAAAATCAGTGACATTACCGATGGATGTGCCTTCCACCACTACTGTTGCCCCTATAAGGGTTTCATTCGTAGCGGAATCAATTACGGTTCCCCGCAAGGTGACCTGACCATTTAAACAGTTTCTAGATAATAATCCAGAAATCAAATAGATAAAAGCGATAACGTAAAAAGAGCGAAAAAAGGAATTCATAATTACATTTATGGCTTAAAAATAAGAGGATTTTTTTAATCGCCAAAATCAATTCGTCCAGCTTTTTTTTTAAGCATATATAATTAACCTTATTTAGTTGTAATGTCCTCCTAATTTTAGTATTTAGGCTATGAGATAAACGGAGGTTTCAACAGCTATAATCAAATTTTGAGTAGTTCAGAAAAGGTACTTAAGATGTTCATAAAAAGACCTTTTTAGTAGCTATAAAATATCTAATTAGGGCTTGCTAAATAATGCATAAGTATGCGATTATGGTGATGCCTACGGCCCAGGTTACTTGCAACTTTATTTTTGCTATAGGTAGCAAGAATCTACGCTTGCGCTTGATTTTTCGCTTATACTCCTCGTTACTTGCTGAATAGTTTATTTTCAATGGCAAGCAAGAATCTTCGCTATCGCTCGATTTGTGCCTCGCTGTGGGGTAATTCTTGCGAATTTATTTTTACCATAGGTAGCAAGTATCTGCGCTTGCGCTTGATATGCGTCTATCCCTATCGCGAATACAACTTGAATTAGCAAGATATAAGAAATCACATAGCATATATATGATGCAAGCTTTTTTACGTAAACCAATACTATTGTGAGAATATCCATTGCACTAATAATAGCTAAAACCTATTGCAATAAAAGATTTCAGAGTTATTCAGCAAGCCCTAGATACTGGATAATTGATAATGGACTCTAGCCTTATTGTAGTTTCTACTACTAGCTTCAGGATCGTAAATCCTAAATCTTGAATCG
>CAYZQX010000308.1:0-5454 GCA_964480615.1 uncultured Chitinophagales bacterium
ATAGCCCGGGCCGCAGGCATCGCCAAAATCGCATACTTATGAGTTATTTAGCAAGTCCTATTTAAGCACCCTCTCGCATGAAAACAATTGCAGATTGATGTAAATGTCATACCATAAAAAGTATATAAATTGAAATATACTTAAGATGACTTACCCATCAAGCCTACCTATATCCATAGGATCCCAAAATAGGTTTTTAAAATTTACCACTTTATCATCTACAACAAGGATGCCTTCTCGTGCTAGTAGTTCCTGCATAAGTTCTGGTGGATTAAAATGCGCCTTTCCTGATAGCATACCATTTCTGTTGATTACTCTATGAGCGGGTATATCCATACGATCATGGGCAAGATTGCTCAGAGTCCAGCCCACAAGTCGCGCTGAATTAGGTGACCCTATCGCTTTGGCTATAGCGCCATAAGTGGTTACTCTACCATAAGGGATACGCTTAGTAAGTTCTAGGACGCTATCGAAAAAATGATCATCTTTGAGCTTCATATACAAGATGGAAAACACGAAATTACTGATTAATGGGATAACCCACTTGACGGATGCGAGATATTTTGCAGCTATAGGCGCTGAATGGCTCACATTTATCATAGATTATCATAATGAAAAAGGATGTATTCGTTCAAGTGTAGCCTTAGAGTTAAAAAACTGGATCAGTGGTCCACGAATTGTATTAGACCTAAATCATATTAATCGCGTAGAATGGGGCGAGACCTGTAAACTGATAGGTCCTGATGCGCTTATCATTAACCATATAAATGACTTTAGCTTGGCAGCACAGCATTGCAATTCCATCCTTTATCGTCACCAATCCATAGAAGCGTTTATAACGATGGATCATAATAAGATGAAAGGTTTTTCACAACACCTCATTCCATTAGAACTTATCGAGATTCAGCAGCTAATAGATTCTGATAATTATGCTATTTTTCAGCACTGCACGATCTTGCAATTAAACAAGATGCAAGATTATATCGAATTAGAATCTAAGACAAAAACAAAGCCGTTTGGAATTGCGCTTTCCGGAACCATGCAACTAGATACAGGCATGCAGGATTATAGTCAATGGGATGAGTTAATGGATACACTAGGCATGGGATAAACTGAATCTTGACAGTAATTATTTGGATAGCATGCAAGCATAATGAAGTTCCAGAATCCCAAAATACGATCCATGTGTTTATACTCTAATTCTAATATATGAAAACAAATACGGATTGTTACTAATACATTCTATTTTGACTGGTTTATGCTCCTCTAATTACATCATACTGATATTACATAGAGTCTGGTCTTTAGAGTACTGCAAACGCCTGAAAACTATTTTAAATCCATCTAAAAAAAACTATAAATAATAAATTGCTGAATACAAAATTCAATAATCTAATTTATGCCAAGAGGAATAAAAATAGAATACCAATAAACACATTCGCATCTAAATTACAATATGACTAATCCATACAATTGCTAGGTATATCCTACCCTATTCAAGCTATGTTCATAACTTGTGCAATTCATTGATAATAGGATGTCGGTTATTAACAATGTATTTGCGATCGGGATATTAAGGGTTTAGTGTCAGGCTGGCAGTATTCAGATGTTTTTGTTTTGAGGAAGACTAGTGTCTGCCAGCCTGACACCGAAGCAAATCGAGCTTGCGAAGATTCTTGCTGCCATTGAATTAATGTAATTGCCAGTACAGCCTAGCCCTGATTAGCTCGGCCTCTCCCAAAGGGGAGGCATCGTCATGAAGTTGAACAACTATTTTATTTCAATCAAGTACTGAAAATATTATTCATTCTTACCCCAATAAATACTGGGCAATTATAAGTCGATTCTTCCTCTTTGTCAGGATCGAATTAGGTATGCAATCCAAATATAAAACTAGCCCCTTTTCCCTCCGTACTCACTACTCTTATATGACCCCCGTGCATCTCTACAATGCGCTTACATATTGCCAAGCCTAGCCCTGTGCCTTGTGGCTTTTTGATCATCTGATTTCTAGCCTGAAAAAATTTATCGAATACAAATTCTAAGTCTTCTTTGTGAATGCCTCTTCCATTGTCCTTTACTGTAATTTCATATTCATTGTAATTGTTTACCACTCTAATTTCTATCTCTCCTTTCTGATCTTCCACGAACTTAATGGCATTAGACAATAGATTGCTAAATACTTGTAATAATAGATCGGGATCACCTCTTAACAACAACATGGTATCTGGCAATATGGATTTGATATGAATCCCTTTAGGTGCGCAAAGTGGCATTACAGAATCCACTGACTCCTTAATCACGTCTTTTAAATCAATGGATTGAATATTGAGCTTTTGACGGCCTGATTCATATCTTTCGAGGTTCAGTACTTGTGTGATCAAGTGACTTAATCTTACGGTTTCACGTGCTATATTATCGAGAAACATTTCTCTTTCTTCAATGGTGATATCCTGATGGTCTTGAAGTATCTCAGCCATCGCTCTTATAGATGTTACTGGTGTTCGCAACTCGTGTGTGACAGTATATAAAAATTCATCTTTCATTGCATCTACTTCCTTGAGCTGAATATTGACTTTCGTAAGTTCTTCAGTTGCTTTAAGTAGTTCAGCCGACTTGCGTCGCAACTCTTTATTGAGGTGCATAATCTGTTGTGATTCGCGCAACATATTGATAACCTCATGCATTTTAATCTCTTCTTCCTTCGTAATGGAGCTCACTAATATACGTGCAGATGAAGAGCCAATAATTCCTCCTAGTATCCGCTCAATAAAGTTTACCAATCGAGGATCAGCATCATGGTGTGTAAGGTCTATCTTGTTTCTATAAGCATATCCTTCGATCATTCTTTCAGTCCGAGCAGCACCCATAAAATTGCTTAACACCAAGTGTAAGTCTTTGAGCTTAGCCTGACCTCGCCATGCCACTTTTTCATCTTGTGTAGCCTCAAGATTATGAATATTTACAAATAGATTGGCATAGTAAACTTCCGACGCCGTCTTAGAATCATAAACAGAAAATATCAAAAAAATAAAAACATTAAAAAACAAACTCCAGAAAAAACAATGTGTAATAGGATCAATATTTTCAAGTCCAAATAAGGAATAAGGCCTGAGCCATGAAAGTCCAAATAACCCATCATTAATGAGTGTTAGATATTGTGATTCCTTAGCGATAAGGGTAGGCAGTATAGCCGTAAAAAACCAAATAATAAAGCCTACTATCATCCCCATCGTCGCACCACGTTTTGATGCCTCCCGCCAATATAAACCTATAAGTACTGATGGAGCAAACTGCGCCACAGCAGCAAAGGAAATTAATCCTATGGATACCAAAGAAAAATTTTGTACAAACCATATATCATACAGCATGGCCATTGCTACTATAAACAATATACTCACTCTGCGTATCAACAATATATAATTACTTACATTGGTATTAGCAATAGGAATAATCAGCTTATGTCTGAGCAGGTATGGTGTTACTATATTGTTACTGATCATTGTACTCAATGCGATGGTTTCGACTATGATCATACTAGTAGCTGCTGAAAAACCACCTATGTATATCAATAAACTCAATAGATTTTGGCCCGCATGCAATGGCAATGCGAGTACATAAGTGTCAGCATTAACTGCTTCACCTGCCAATATAATTTTACCTGCCAAGGCGATAGGCAGAACAAATAAATTAATGAGAAATAAGTATAAAGGAAATAACCAACTCGCTTTATCGAGGTATCTTTCATCTTCATTTTCGATTAGCCCTACCTGAAATTGTCGAGGCAAGAAAATAAATGCCAACATAGATAAAAACAATATTCCCATCCATGAAGTATATGAAATACCTTGACCGAAGCTAAATAATTTATGTATCGCTGGATTAGCCAAACTTTGAGTATATATATCTCCAAATCCATTGAAGAGCCAATAAGTAATAAAGACCCCAGCAGTAATGAATGCCACTAGTTTTACCACTGATTCAAAGGCTATTGCAACCACTAGCCCTTCGTGTCTTTCCCACTTATCGACCGATCTTGCTCCAAATAAAATAATAAAAACTGTGAGCCCAGTCACAATTAATATATTTGTAATATCAAAATAATCACCTATCCTCGATCCCGAAACCACAGAGCCAGTTAATGTGGCTATACTGGATTGTATCGCCTTTAATTGAAGTGCTATATAGGGTATAATGCCTAACAAACAAAATAGTGTAACCAGTACTGATAACTTCGTGTCTTTGCCATATCTTGTTGATATAAAATCAGCTAAACTTATTATACGCTGGGTCTTACATATCTTTAATATCTTATAATACAATGGCCAAAACAAAACACATACAAGCGAAGGCCCTAGATAAATAGCTAAAAAATCCAATCCATTTTCACTAGCGCGCCCTACACTCCCATAATAAGTCCAAGCCGTACAATAAACTGCTAATGAGAGTGAATATACATAGGCATTCTTAGTAAGGCTACTGCCTGTCTTGCCTCGATATTCTGCATAGTAGGCTACTGCAAACAATATTATTAAGTAGCCTAGTGAAACCGCTAATATGACCCAACTACTCATCGCGCTTGTTTAGCATATTTTTTTTATAATTCATAATTACTATGCTGATAATAAGCAAAAACCATATACTGAACAAGTACAATATGCTAAGTGGAATATTGCATACTGTGGTTACACGATCGAAGATCGATAATATAGGATAACTTATTAGCAGTAGGAAAAATAACCCCGCTATCATGTAACTGTGATATGTTCGGACTGGCTGCATATTGTCTTATTAGCATTGCAATTATGGTGAATTAAGCGGCGGTGATTACTAGAAATCTTGATCCTATGCCATACTAGCAAAACCACTCAAATAATTCTCGAAATTACTAAATTATTTGATATACATTAATCACCATTAATATTCAAGTACTTAGATCCCAACGTTAATTAGACTTATGCATTTCATTCCATAAGATTAGAGGCAATTCACATAATAGGACTTGCTCCTTAATGCAACATTATTTATCTATGGCGATGCCTTACAGGCCCGGGCACTACAGGGCTTCGCTGTCGCTCCGGTACTGGGCTGGCAGGCTTTCGGCTTTATAATTTTCAAGCTGATGAAAGCCTGCCAGCCCAGTACAAACCCTTACGATCCCTATCGCTGGCTGCGCGATTTACGATTGGCTATCGCGATTTATGATTAACGATTCAAGATTTACGATACTGAAGCTGGTTACAGTAACTAGTTAAAGTCTAGTGTCCATTATCCAGAGTCCAGTGTCTGGTTAAAGCGATTTACGATTCAAGATTTACGATTGGCTATCGCGATTTATGATTAACAATTCAAGATTTACGATGCTGAAGCTGGTTGCAGTAACTAGTTAAAGTCTAGAGTCTATTATCCAGAGTCCAGTGTCTGGTTAAAGCGATTTACGATCATGATGTTTGT
>CAYZQX010000309.1:0-5420 GCA_964480615.1 uncultured Chitinophagales bacterium
CATGCCCTAATAGAGCCCAAGGTTATCTTCAAAAACCTAGGCATGGTGGTAATAGATGAACAACACCGATTTGGGGTGGAACAAAGGGCTAAGCTATGGGCAAAGAATGAATTGCCTCCTCATATACTAGTCATGACCGCCACACCAATTCCCCGAACGCTTGCAATGACTTTATATGGTGACCTAGACATATCTATTCTCGATGAATTGCCGCCTGGCCGAAAGTCAATAAAAACGATACACCAATATGATAGCGATAGGCTCAAAGTGTTTCATTTTATGAAACAAGAAATTGCCAAGGGCCGTCAGATATATGTCGTTTATCCACTTATCGAAGAGTCCGAAAAACTCGATTATAAACACCTTATGGATGGGTATGAAGCTATTACCAATTCATTTCCAAGACCTGAATATGAGGTGAGTGTCATGCACGGAAGATTGGCGAGCGCAGATAAGGAGTTTGAGATGCAGCGATTTGCGAAGGGGCAATCTAATATAATGGTGGCCACTACAGTGATAGAAGTAGGGGTTAATGTACCCAATGCCTCGGTGATGGTGATTGAAAGTGCCGAACGGTTTGGGCTCAGCCAGCTACATCAGTTGAGGGGAAGGGTAGGGCGCGGAGCAGAACAATCCTATTGCATCCTGATGTCCGATGTGAAACTATCGAATGATGCCCGCAAAAGATTGCAAACCATGGTGGAGACCAATGACGGATTTGTAATCGCTGAGGTGGATATGGAGCTGAGAGGCCCTGGCGATATAGAAGGCACCAGACAGAGCGGATTGCTGGATATGAAAATGGCGGATATCAGCAAGGATAAGAATATATTATTCCAAGCAAGGCAAGCAGCACAGATGATTTTAGAAAAGGATGAAGAACTTAGTAGTGATGAAAATAAACCCCTCGCTAATCGATTGAATTATCTTAAAAATAGAGCGCAATCCGATTATAGTAAAATATCATGATGGGCTAGATGAAAATTATGCAATTTGGCATACATATAGCTTGTTCCCCCTATATTATTTAATTAGAATATAAAAAAATAAACAAATAGCATAAATGGCAAATATTAATTTTGGCGGTGTGGTAGAAACCGTCGTGACAAGAGAAGAATTCAGCTTGACAAAAGCGAAGCAAACATTAGCGAATGAGGTTATTGCGGTGATAGGCTATGGCGTACAAGGGCCTGGACAGAGCTTGAATCTCAGAGACAATGGATTCAATGTGATTGTAGGACAGCGCGGTGGTGGCAATAGTTGGGATAAAGCACTCAACGATGGCTGGATAGAAGGTCAGACGCTCTTTGATATAGAAGAGGCTTGCAGGCGAGCTACCATCATTATGTATCTATTATCCGATGCCGGTCAAATAGCTTCTTGGCCAATTATAAAACCTTTTTTATCCAGCGGAAAAACTTTGTTTTTTAGCCATGGTTTCGGGATCACTTTTAATGACCAAACAGGCATAGTGCCGCCTAGTGATGTGGATGTGATCCTAGTAGCGCCAAAGGGTTCAGGGACCTCCTTGAGAAGGCTATTCTTAAAAGGTGAAGGGCTTAACTCCAGTTATGCGATATTTCAGAATGCCACAGGACAGGCAAAAGAAAAAGCCCTGGCACTGGGAATAGGTATAGGATCTGGATATTTATTTGAGACGGACTTTAGGAAAGAAGTTTATTCCGATCTTACTGGTGAACGAGGCATCTTAATGGGTGCACTAGCAGGCTTATTTGAGGCTCAGTACAATGTATTGCGTGCACACGGACATTCACCTTCTGAAGCATTCAATGAGACAGTAGAGGAACTTACACAGAGTCTTATGCCACTCGTAGCGGAAAATGGTATGGACTGGATGTATGCCAATACCTCGGTGACCGCACAACGCGGCGCATTAGACTGGAAAGAGAAATTTCGCGATCTCAATACGCCATTATTTGAGGAGTTGTATGCCAGCGTGGCATCAGGCAAGGAAGCCAAGCGTGTGATAGAGGAAGGCAGTAAGCCAGACTATAGAAGCAAGCTAGAAACCGAACTTTCGAAGATCAGAGGATCGGAGCTATGGCTAACCGGTGCTGAAGTGCGCAAGCTAAGACCTAAAGGGTAGTTTTTGGGACATTGATCTGAGAAAGAGCTGATCTTAATAATTAGATCCCATGAAGTTCAATGCTTTAAACATTAACGAATGTTCAACTGATTATTTATCTTTACCATAAATTTTAAATAACAATAGGGAAATGGTGGTATGGTGATCCTTAGTATATAAATAGTCAGTGAATGAAATTGCGTAGGTGTTCAACCTGTTTTTTTCTATGTCTGCTTTACTATAATCCTATTCCTAAATCGCAAATAAATATCAGGCCAATGAGACAAATAAAAGTTAATAATGAGCAGGTTTTTACATTCGAGGATGGTCAGCAGCTTGCTGGCGACCTGATAAAAATTGGTGAAAATAAATGGCATCTCATACGCAATAACAAAACCTTTAGCATAGAGCTGATTAAGCATAGTAAAGAAGATAAAACCATCACATTGAGAATCAATAATTTTGATTACTCGATGGAGGTAAAAGAGGAGATGGATATCCTCTTAGAGCAGATGGGTTTATCGGATAAGTCCGCTAAAAAAATCAATGATTTAAAAGCGCCTATGCCTGGACTTGTCTATGATATCAAGGTGAATACAGGTGATGTTGTTCACAAAGGAGACCCCTTGATTGTGCTAGAAGCTATGAAGATGGAAAATGTGCTAAAAGCCGTATCCACAGCTACGATAGGAAGTATAGAGGTACATAAAGGCGATGCGGTGGAAAAAGGTCAGGTATTGATAAGATTGACCTAAATTATTTGTCGGTTATTGGGGTAAGGTCTAATAGCCTACAATAAGAATCTTGTGTTTTGCTATAAGAAATCAAGTTGTTTATGTCAAGTTAGCATAAGCAACCTAAAACCCAGTCATTATATATTGAGGTAATGTATGAGGGAGTCAAGGCGATCTTGTAAGTGATCATTGTAGGATGCCTCTTCGTGAAAGGCCTTTACCGTATATTGATAGCGCTCAAAAGTATTGATGATCATCTCCATCTCCGAAGTGTTAATTTTAAGGCTTACTTCTAACTGATGGTTTTCGGGATTATCGTGTACATATACATTCAGTATTCGGGCATTGTTCGACTCTATGATCTGTGCTATTTCTGATAGGGAATAGTCCTTAGCACTTACCTCAAGGACGATGATGCCACCATTCTCATGAACTGATCCCGCCGATGCAAAAAAATGGATAAGGCCATCCTGTGTGATCAATCCTATATAATCTTCCTTGTCATTCAATACCGGCAATATACTCAGATTGTTTTTCCTCAGTTGTCTTACCACTTCATATATGTGGTCATACTCATGGATGGAGCACAGGTGATCGGGTAAGGCAAGATCGCTGAACTTAGCACTGCTGTCATTGCTGTCGAGTAAATCAAATTCTGAAACTATATTAATAAGCTTGCGATCCTTAATTAAGGGTAAGTGCATGAGGTGAAATTCTGACATCCAGCTCAGCGCTTTAGCAATAGTATCTTGTGGCTTTAGGGGGGGTATAGTTTTATTAATAATTGATTTTGCGATCATTCTTTTGATAGTAGTCTATTGAGTTAGGTTATAATTTTTTAAGAAAATTGTCCATTAGATTATTAAATTCTTGTGGCCGCTCCATCATAGGGGCATGGCCGCAGAGCTGAACCACTTTTAATTCTGAATTGGGAATGAGGGCGTTAAATTCCTCTCCTACAAATAGGGGAGTTACATTGTCCTGAGCACCCCATATCAACAGGGTAGGCACTTTAATACTCGGTATTTCCTCCTTTAGATTATGTCTTATCGCACTCTTAGCAGTACTCAATATACACAATACTTTGTGGCGATCATTGACAATGCCAAATACCTCATCCACTAATTCCTGTGAAGCCATTGCTGGATCATAAAAAGTGGCTTGGGTCTTAGCCTTGATAAAATCATAATCGCCTCTCTTAGGAAATGTATTGCCGATGGTGTTTTCAAATAATCCTGAACTGCCAGTGAGTATTAATGCCTTTACATTTTCTTGTTTTCGCAGTGTATATAATAGTCCTACATGTCCACCAAGACTATTGCCCACCAACACAATTTTTTGCAGATTTTTAAATTGTACAAACTCATCGATATAATCAACTAAATTAGATACCGTCGCTTTTTCAAGTTCGCGCTCATAGATAGGCATGATCGGAATAACCACGCGGTACTTATCCTGAAAATGTTGAATCAGATCGCTAAAATTGCTCAATGCCCCAAAGAGGCCGTGAAGCAATAATATAGGACTGCCATTGCCAGCCTCTACATACTTAAAATTGTTTTCTTCTATAATTTGATAATCCACAGGCAAATTCTGGGCGTAAATTACAAGATTTCTTGCAAAACTCCATTTTTTTTGTCAAAAATCAATTGTAATGGCCATTTTAGCACCCCTAGCAGTCCTTTATAGAACCGACTTAATCCCTCATCATTCCCACTATCCTGCGCTTCCCTTTAGGTAATTAATCAGTGGCTGACTGGCCAAGTACAAGCCCTTGATCTCTTCGACTAATTCAGTAGCCACAATTTTTTTTGCATCGAAATTGCGCACTACATAAAATTGTTTCATTGCGATAATCGGATGGTTGATGGCTATCTCTTTGAACTCCTTAGGGATCACTTTATTGCTTTCGCCTTGTAAGGATTCAAAATGTTTAATAAAATCTTTGTCCTTTATAATCTTTTGTATTTCGGTAGGATCAGCAGCTATTCTCGTTCTGAGATTGAGTAAGTTGTCTTTCGCTATGCCATGCCAGCCTCCATAAAAAGCAATGCCATCCACACCCATAGAAATATATACACCTGGATACTCCTTATCCTTAGCGCCTTGTTCGCTTATGATCGCACGCATAGAGAGGTTATAAGGCGACTTATCAGCTGCAAATCGGATATCTCTATTAATACGCAATATTGATTTCTTTGTATCCGATATAATCACAGGGTTCAATGCATGCGCATAATCTAATAATTCGGATATGAATGATTCAAATGGTTTTTTTACATCCTTTTCATATATTGTTTTATTGGTCTGAAACCACTCCCGATTATTATTGGATGCTAATAACTTAAAAAAATTGTGATAAGCTTTGGTAAAACTCATTTATATTATTTGAGTATCAAATGTATGAATTAATTATTAATCAATGGAGCTGTTGTAAGCCGTTGTTCCCTTTCAATAAGTTATAATAATAATTCTTCGCATGGCGAGCTACAAAGCATTTATGGGTTATAAAAATCAAGGATTAAAATGAGATAAATTTTGGACAGGACTTGCTTAATAACATAGAATAATAATATTATGGCGATGCCTTACAGGCCCGG
>CAYZQX010000310.1:0-5371 GCA_964480615.1 uncultured Chitinophagales bacterium
CATCATGGTCGAAAATCAATTAATAAACTTAGTGCAGTTACTACAACCAGCTTCAGTTTCGTAAATCTTGAATCGGTATTCATAAATCGCGATAGCCAATCGTAAATCCAAAATCGTTAATCGAAAATCGATAAAAAGCGATAGGGATAGGAGGGGTTTGTACTGTGGTGTCGGGCTTTCAACAGCTTGAAATATAAAAGCCGAAAGCCCGACACCGCAGTACCGGAGCGTCAGCGTAGCCCCGTATAGCCCGGGCCGGAGGCATCGCCCAACTTTTAAAAATAAATAATTTTATTATCGCTCAATTTCTTAGCTCAAAGTCCTATTGATTCAAGCAAAAATTATACTTCTAAAACATAACCCCTGTGCGAATTACAAATCGTTTTTTATCGTATTTGCGTTCTGTAAGTTGATCGTATTCAGGTTGTACATATATTTCGTTTTCCTGATATAGTTGTCCTTGCATTCCAAATTTCATATACCAACTAGCAGCGGATTTAAATTCTATTTGCATACCTAATCCATAACCGTAGTGATACCCACCATTATAAGTATAGCGATAATAATATTGGGCCGATGGATCTGTAGGGTCGTCTTTGCGCGGATAGAACCCATAACCTGTCTGGGCAAATAGGATGGGGCTAATCTTCTTTTTAGGCATTAACTTTCCTTGTAATGATAGATATACTGGTAGGATGTAAGCAGTTTGATACAAATCAAATCCTGCACCTATTCCTATACCAGCATAGTTTTTGAATTTTAGCATGAATGCGTTGTGAAAACTAAAATCATAGATGTGATTATTGGGTGGATAGTAATAGGTATTGGTGTATTCTTCTTCCACATTTACCAACATTCCAAATTCCATCTGATAGCCGAAGGATATTTTTTTAGAATTCAATTTTTCAGTGGCAGTAGTGTCTTGGGCTTGTAAGCAAAAGGCGGTACTTAGTGCAATAAAAAATATTGCAAAAAAATAATGTAAATTTGTAAGACGAATCATATTGAGGCAACTTATATGCTGATAAGAACGTATCATAGATGTAAAAAATATATTAATTATGAATAAATTTAATTTTATTGCCATTTTCTCACTCGTTATATTTTCGCTCAGTTCTTGTATGAAAGATAGCTGTGAGGAAACTAGGCATTTTAAGGTTTACAACCCTGTGTATCTATCCTACGAGGAATTGCGCTCTTCGGTTGCCTCTATGCCCACACAAAAGATGGAAAATATGGGCAAAATTTATTTGTACAATAATTGGTTGTTTGTAAACGAGATCGGAAAGGGTGTACATGTAATTGATAATAT
Source organism: uncultured Chitinophagales bacterium (assembly GCA_964480615.1). GTDB lineage: Bacteria > Bacteroidota > Bacteroidia > Chitinophagales > UBA2359 > CAYZQX01. The sequence continues at coordinate 1,313 of CAYZQX010000310.1, forward strand.
AGATCCTGCGAACCCAGTGAATAAGGGCTATATCAATATTCCAGGCAATGTGGATATAGCAATTAAGGATGGCAATCTGTATGCTGATAGCTATATAGATCTTGTGGTGATCAACGTAAACGATCCGCTAAATGTTATCGAAGTTAGTAGGCTGGAAGCTATATTTCCTACAAGTAATTGGAATACAGGATTTTATACGGATCCTGAAAAAGGCTTAGTAATCGACTATATCGAAAAAGATACAGCAATTGTGATGGATTGTAACACCTATTACCAAGGAATGATGTGGAACGAAGGAGATGTAATATCCTTAGATGCAAATGCTGGTGGTGCGGTAAATGCCCCAACTGGTTCTAATAATGCCAGCACGAATGTAGGACTTGCTGGTTCACTAGCGCGATTCGCCATAAAAAATAATAATCTTTACGCTATTAACAACGGCAGTTTACAAACCATTCATATTGGTAATCCGTCTAGCTTAGTAGTGGGTTCATCGCTACAAGTGGGTTGGAATATTGAAACCCTATTTCCCTATCAAAACAATTTATTCATAGGCAGCCAAAGCGGGGTGTTTATCTACAATGTTTCAGGCAATGAACCAGTGTATGTTTCTCAGCTAGCCCATGCCACGAGTTGTGATCCTGTGGTTGTCAATGGCAACTATGCTTATGTAACCCTTCGTGATGGCAATACCTGCAATGGTTTTAATAATCAGTTAGATCTAATTAACATCAGCAATATCGCCAATCCATTCCTAGAATATACTTATCCTATGACCCATCCTATAGGATTGGGAATCGATGGTGAAACATTGTTTTTATGCGATGATCAGGCTGGTCTAAAGATTTTTGATGTGACTGACAAGTCCGCAATAACCAGCAATATGATCATAAATTATAGCAATGTAAAGGCTACGGATGTAATTCCCTACAATGGGGTGTTAATAATGCTCGCGGATAATGGAATTTTTCAATATTCTTATGAAAATTTGAATGATATTAAATTAATTAGTAGTATCTTTGAGGGTCAATAGAGATGTTGACAAGGATGAGAAAGAAGCCCGTTCGGTTTGAGAAGACCGACGGGTTTTTTATTTTTGTGAAAAATTGCAAAATATATCAATCTAATGAAACACTTAGAACCCATGCTGCGCGAGGGTAGTTTGAACGACCGCGTGCTTTTTATCACCGGAGGAGGGACTGGATTAGGCCGTGCTATGGCCAGCTATTGTTCCGCTCTTGGTGCTAAAATTATTATTTGTGGCCGAAGGCTCGATGTGGTGGAGACCACAGCCGCTGAGATCACTGCTGCTACTGGCCAGGAAGTTCTGCCACTGCAATGCGATGTGAGGGATGCTGCCATGGTCAAAGAAGTGTGGAATACAGGGGTAAAGCATTTTGGCAAGATCGACTCATTGGTCAATAATGCTGCTGGAAATTTCATTTCTCCTACTGAACGATTGTCTAGTCGTGCCTTCGATGCTGTAATCGATATCGTACTCAAGGGAACTACCTATTTCACCCTAGAGGCTGGGAAATATTGGATTGCTGAAAAGATAAATGGCAATACCTTGAATATCGTCACTACTTATGCCTGGACAGGCTCAGGATATGTAGTTCCATCAGCTTGTGCTAAAGCAGGCGTTCTCGCCATGACCCGCTCATTAGCTGTTGAATGGGCTAAGTACAAAATTAGGATGAATGCCATCGCTCCTGGTCCATTTCCTACTAAAGGAGCTTGGGACAGGCTTTTGCCTGAGCCGATTGCCCATCAGTTTGAAGCATCCATGAAAGTGCCATTGGGCAGGGTAGGAGAGATGCAAGAATTAGCTAACCTTGCGGCTTACCTACTATCTGATTATTCAGCATACATTACAGGTGAGGTAATTACCATTGATGGTGGTGAATGGCTAAAAGGCGCTGGTGAGTTTAACCACCTAGAAGCGCTGAGCTCCGAGACTTGGGACAGCATTGAAGCTTTTGCAAAAAAATCAAGGGAAAAATAATTCTTAATCGGGTTGGCAAATAATCGTGAATAGGATAACTGAACCTTGTAAGTGTATTGCTTATCAGTTTATTAGCATAGTTTTTAATTCAATTATATCGACTTTATTTTTTTTGGATGGACTAGAATAGTCGGATAAAAAGACAAGAAAATATTGTTATAAGCGAGGTTTAAATTGTCCTTAATCATACAAATAATTATGAAACAGCGATGTATAGAAAATGAAATATATCAACAAATGCCTATTAACAGATTAGTGGCTGATAATTCTCCAAACCACAAAAGCATTTTCGATATTTAATAGGTGTGAATGATCATTTGTCGTCCATTAAAAAATTTAAAAGAACCAAGCTATTTTTTTAGGCGGTTCTCAATCAGTAAATTAATAAGTAATAAACAGTGATGTGGAAAAGTCTTTTTGGAAAATTCCTCATACTAACTGATACTTGCATTCAATATAAAAAAATCTAATTATGGCAAATACTGGTTATACCGAAGCCGATATTAAATCCCTCGATTGGCGCGAACACATGCGATTGAGGCCAGGTATGTACATAGGTAAGCTAGGCGATGGCACAGCACCTGATGATGGTATCTATGTGCTCATTAAAGAAGTAATTGATAACTGTATTGATGAATATGTAATGGGTTTTGGCAAAACCATCGAAATAACTGTGAATCGAGATAAAGTAATCGTAAGAGATTATGGACGCGGAATACCATTAGGAAAAGTGGTAGAATGTGTTTCGAAAATTAATACTGGTGGAAAGTATGACAGCAAGGCTTTTCAAAAATCAGTTGGGCTCAATGGAGTAGGTACTAAAGCGGTTAATGCCCTTTCAAATTATTTTAAAGTATATGCTGTAAGAGAAGGCAAGTTAAAACTCGCTGAGTTTTCAAAAGGCATACTGGAGAAGGAACACAACATTGCCAAGACAGACGAAAAAGATGGCACTTATGTAGAGTTTTTGCCAGATGGTACAATATTCAAAAACTACCGTTTTGTTCCCGAATTTTTGGAGAATCAAATATGGAATTATGCCTTCCTCAATGCAGGTCTTACCATAAATTTTAATGGACAAAAATACCTTTCAAAAAATGGTCTTCACGATCTATTATCAAAAAAAATTGATGAAGAGAATAGGCGATACCCCATTATACACCTCAAAGGTGAAGATATAGAAATTGCAATGACGCATGGCAATGAGTATGGAGAAGACTACTACTCATTCGTCAATGGTCAGTTTACCACACAAGGCGGCACACATCTTCAATCATTTAGAGAGGCAGTTGTAAAGACGGTAAGAGAATTTTATAAGAAAGAGTTTGATGTAAGTGATGTGCGAGGATCCATTGTGGCGGCTGTGAGTATCAGGGTGCAAGAACCTGTATTTGAATCACAAACTAAAACCAAGTTAGGATCCATTAATATGGCTCCGGAAGGCAGTGTTACTGTTAGAGGATTTATTAATGATTTTGTAAAAAAAGAACTGGATAATTTCCTACACAAAAATGCTACTGTTGCCGAATCCCTGCTCAAGCGCATACAGCAAAATGAACGCGAGCGTAAAGAGATGGCAGGCATAAAAAAACTGGCTAATGAACGCTCAAAAAAAGCAAATTTGCACAACAAAAAGTTGCGTGATTGCAGGGTTCATTTTACCGATATGAAGGAGAAAAGACGTGAAGAATCTACCTTGTTCATAACCGAAGGCGACTCGGCCAGTGGATCGCTCACCAAAGCAAGAGATGTGGAAATTCAAGTAGTTTTTAGCTTGCGTGGAAAGCCTTTGAATACTTTTGGTAAGACCAAGAAAATTGTCTATGAGAATGAAGAGTTTAACCTCTTACAACACGCCTTAAATATCGAGGATGGAATCGAAGGATTGCGCTATAACAATATTGTAGTAGCCACCGATGCCGATGTGGATGGCATGCACATTCGCTTATTATTACTCACTTTCTTCTTGCAGTTTTTCCCTGATATAGTGCGTGCTGGCCATATTTATGTTTTAGAAACACCACTTTTTAGAGTGCGCAATAAAAAAGAAACCA
>CAYZQX010000311.1:0-5342 GCA_964480615.1 uncultured Chitinophagales bacterium
CGCTGGTTCTTGTTGCTATTAAAAACTAAAAATTCACAAGCAACCAAGCTATGCGAAGGTTTTGGCTTGCCATAAAAAATAAATCTTCCAGCAAGTAACGAGGAGTATAAGCGAAAAATCAAGCGCAGGCGCAGATTCTTGTTGCCAATAGAAAATATTATTATTTCACAAGTAACCTGGGCCGTAGGCATCGCCAAAAACGCATACTTATGAGTTATTTAGCAAGCCCTAATTTAGCTGTTAGCTATAAGTACCATCAGCAATTACTAAGCAATATACTTATTACTGCTTTATATCTTATAGTACCATTTAGAGCTAGTCGTTTTATAATTATTTGTAGTTTTATGTACATAATAATCACAAAGAGCAGATTCAAAGCCATCGATAAAAAAGGCTTTATAAGTAGTTGAGCAAGTCCCATTCCACTTACGAAGTTTTGATTCAATAGCCAATATAAAAATACAATTCACAAGCATATATTGAATTGCTTTATAAACAACTGCGAAATTTCATAATAAATTAATATTGGTTAGTAAATGCTTGTGTATTTTTACAGCTCTACCATCTATGGCAAAAATATATCAGAATCGCGATTTAGCTTGGCTATCCTTTAATGAACGTGTACTACAAGAAGCGGAAGACAAAACAGTGCCCCTACTTGAACGACTAAAATTTTTAGGTATTTTTTCTAATAATCTCGATGAGTTTTACCGCGTCCGTTTTGCCACTATCAGACGTATGCTTAGACTCGATGAAAAGGCCGTACAACTACTGGGCAATTCTCCTAAAATTATTTTAGAACGCATCAATAAAATGGCCTTGAAGTTGCAAAATAGGTTTGACAAAGCATACATAAAAATATTGGATGAGCTAGAGCATCAGGACATATACATCATTAATGAATCACAACTCAATAAGGAACAGAATATATATATTCAAGACTATTTTAAAAACCATGTAAGACCAGCACTGCATCCCATTATCATTCGGCATCAACTGGATGATCAAGCAATAAAAGACAGAGAGATATACTTAGCCATACTGATGCAAAAAAAAGACAAAATGCATACTGGCTATGCTATAATACAAATTCCTACTGATATCTTACCTCGATTTATTGTACTGCCCGAAAAGAGCAAAAAAAAATATGTAATCCTTCTCGATGATGTTATAAGGCTGAACCTTCAGGAAGTGTTTAATATTTTTGATTACACCCACTTTGAAGCCTATGCTATTAAAGTTACGAGGGATGCTGAACTCGATATTGACAATGACTTATCCCAAAGCTTTATCACACAACTTCAAGAGGGGCTAGAAAAGAGAAAAACCGGAAAAGCACTTCGATTTGTATATGATGAAAAAATGCCACATACATTCAGAGATCATCTCCTAAAAACAATTGGGATTAAGCCCGACCAAGGAGCCATTATACCTGGAAGCCGATACCATAACTTCAAAGACTTTATAAAATTTCCTGATCTTGGCCGCAAAGAATTAAAGCAACAACCCATTCACCCACTACCACATCCACAATTAAAAGATGTATCTAAGATATTTGCTGAAATCAAAAAAAAAGATATTCTCTTATCCTATCCCTACCAATCATTTGTAACCCAACTCGACTTATTGCGTGAAGCTGCCTTAGATCCTAGCGTTACGCACATATATATGACCATATACCGATTAGCAAAAAACTCTCAGATAATTAACGCCTTAATTAATGCAGCTCGCAATGGAAAACAGGTGATGGTTATTATAGAACTCAAAGCTAGATTCGATGAAGAAGCCAATATCAATTGGAGTAAATTATTAGCTGATGAAGATGTAAAAGTAGTGCATGGTGTCGAAGGACTTAAAGTACATTCAAAGCTTATCCTTATCACTCGAAAAGAGAATAATAAATTAGTCAATTATGCTGCTATAGGTTCCGGTAACTTTAATGAAGAAACCGCACTTTATTATACCGATCATACCTTATTCACTATTAATACATCTATTACTTCAGAGGTAAAAAAAGTGATGCTGTTTTTTCAAAAAAATTATATCTCTCAAAAATATAAAACGCTGCTGATAGCACCATTTAATATGCGAATGAAAATTAATGCATTGATTAAAAGGGAAGCAGCTATTGCAAAGTCCGGTCAAAAGGCATTTATATGGATTAAGCTCAATAATCTCATGGATAAAAAGCTCGCTAAGAGCCTATACAGTGCAGCACAAGATGGGGTGCAGGTAAGGCTTATTGTGCGTGGTACTTGTACCATTATACCAGGACTCAAGGAAATGAGTGAAAATATAGAAGCCATTAGTATTGTGGACAACCTATTAGAACATTCTCGTATATTCATATTTGGCAATGGGGGAGATGAAAAAATATATATAGGATCTGCTGACCTCATGGTTCGCAATTTAGATTATCGTGTAGAGGTGCTGTGCCCCATATTCGATCAAGACTGTAAGCAATCCTTAATGCAACAATTTGAAATTTACTGGTCGGATCAGCGCAAAGCTAGGATATGGGATAAATCCATGAAAAACGAATATCGCCATAAAGGTAAAGATCACTTATCTTCGCAACAAATGATGTTTAATTTTTTCGCTAATAGTTTTGAACTAACCAGTAATAATAGAACACCTAAAAAATGAAATTAGCAGCCATTGATATTGGGTCTAATGCAGTGAGATTATTGCTCGCCCAAGTATTCATTAATGATCAGGGCGTGGTCGAAGTGAATAAAGATACCCTATTGCGTATGCCTATACGATTAGGCGAAGAGGCCTTTTCCGAGGGGCGTATATCAGCTCCTAAGATCGAAATGCTCTCTAAGTCCATGCACGCTTTTAAACTAATTATGGATGTACACGGTGTAAAACATTATAGAGCTTGTGCAACTTCAGCTATGAGAGAGGCTAAAAACAATTCTCAAGTTGTAGAACAAATTAAAAAGGAAACTGGCATAAATATAGAAGTAATCGATGGTATCGAGGAATCTGAATTAGTATTTGCCGCTTATAGCGCGCAGTTATCACACGATAAGGGGCACGCTTATCTCACCATTGATGTGGGTGGTGGTAGCACCGAAACACTCCTATACTATAATGGCAAAATTGTGGATGAATACAGCTGGGATATAGGCACTCTTAGATTATTAAATAATCAAGTGGATGATAATCAATGGAAGGAAATGAAAAAATGGCTGAAAAAAGTTACCGAGCCCTTTAGCACGGTGTATGGAGTAGGCTCAGGTGGCAACATTATCAAGATAAAAAATAGCTATGCGAAAGGTGATCGCAAATATATTCAAGCCTCCATACTGCCCATCGCCTATAAGCACCTCAATAGTTTTACCATCGCTGAGCGCATAAAACAACTGGGTATGAAACCCGACCGCGCCGATGTTATAATTCCTGCCACAAAAATATACATGCAGGTATGTGAATGGGCTAAGATCAAAAAAATATTTGTCCCACAAGTAGGCCTTTCTGATGGTATTATTAGTCACCTATATAAGTACAATTTAGGACTCACAATCAAGAATACCGAAAGTTAGTAATGAAGTGATAGGTGTTTTCTTGCATTATAGCAATAGCGCCATGAAAGCATTTTTTAGTTTCAATCTTTTAGTGCTTGCTTAATATTTCAAAATTATTAGTTATTACAATTCTATTATGAAATGAAGTATTAATTAGGGCTTGCTAAATAACTCATAAGCTTGCAATTATGGCGATGCCTGTGGCCCAGGTTACTTGTGAAATAATAATATTTTCTATTGGCAACAAGAATCTGCGCCTGCGCTTGATTTTTCGCTTATACTCCTCGTTACTTGCTGAATAGTTTATTTTCTATGGCAAGCCAAAACCTTCGCATAGCTTGGTTTCTCGCTGTGGGGTGTGCTTGCGAACTTAATATTTTTCTAATGGCAACAAGAACCTGCGCTATCGCTTGGTTTGCTTCGATCCTTATCGCAAATACAACTTGAAAGAGCACAGTGTAAGAGAAGACATTTCATATTTATGATGCAAGCTATTTTACTGAAACCCCTTAAATTGTGTGGATATCCTTTGCACTTATATTGGTTAGAAACCATTGCAATAAAAGATTTTGAAGTTATTTAGTAAGCCCTAATTACTTTATAATTCGGAGTTAGGTGCAACAAAACCTTCGGCCTTTCCTGTAGAAAAAATATTGTAATAACCCGCTCCATCAAAAAGGCTTTATGCGTTAGTGGACAAGCGACAGTTAGCTTTACAGTGAAAGTAAAATATATTCATCGGCTACTGTGTTATGCAATACATAAGGTATTAGAATAATACCTCTTCCATTATTTTCTGGCTTTAATTGTTCAATGTATAGTTTCTTAGTGTCCTGTGTCCTATTGTATTCGCGATAGGGATCGTCGCGTATAGCCCACAGCGAGGCACGAGCGAGGACTAGTAGCAAAGAGCCCGGGCCTGTAAGGCATCGCCATGATCTTATTTGTTTTATTTATTGAGCAAGCTCTTCTTAATATTTTGTAAGTGTGTTACTAGATGGTCTATTGCTGGGCATCTTGTCCTAAGATCTATGGTACATTCATTATTCCTTAGCCATTAGTCCTTACCATCCGCCACCTGCGCCACCACCACCAAATCCGCCACCGCCAAAGCCTCCAAAACCTCCGCCACTGCTGCCACCACCTGAGAATGGGCCTCCTCCTCCTCTAAAATCGCCATACCATCCTCCTGTCATAGGATAACCATAGCCACCTTTTCGCACGCCTCTCCCACTGATGGTCTCGGAATTATTATAGCCATTTTTTTGATTTTTATACCCTATATAAAAGAAGATGAATAGGAAAAGGAGAAAAAAGACAATAGGTACCCAGCTGAATTCATCGGCCTCTCCTCCTGGATTAGTAAACATGCCAGTTAGAATCTGAAATATGCGATCGCAAGCCGAATCAATACCAGCGATGTAATTTCCCTGTCGAAACTGGGGCAACATAATTTGTTCTACTATTCGCTTGGCTTGTGCATCGGTAAGTTTTTCCTCAACTCCATATCCTGTAGCTATAAAGGTTTTGCGCTCGCGGGGAGCTACCAGTATTACTATTCCATTATCAAATTTTTTATCCCCTACGCCCCACTTAGCCCCTAGCTCTATAGCATATTGCGATATATCATATCCTTGTAAGTCTGGAACAGTTACGACCGCTATTTGTGTACTCGTACTATCATTGTAGAGCCTCAATTTTTGCTCTAATCGCTGTACATCACCTCCTTGTAAAATGTTAGCCATGTCGGTGACTAATCGGGGCGGAGATGGTTGGTTGGGAATATTTTGTGCAGTTACACTATATAGG
>CAYZQX010000312.1:0-5326 GCA_964480615.1 uncultured Chitinophagales bacterium
TGGAGGGTTGGAGCCTTCACAGAGATCTGTGTACACGGTAGGATAGGAGGGGTTTAGTACTGGGGTGGCGGGCTTTCAACAGCTTGAGATTAATAAAGCCGAAAGCCCGCCACCCCAGTACCGGAGCGATAGCGCAGCCACGTATAGCCCGGGCCGCAGGCATCGCCCTAAAATAAATGATCTTGGTTATTAAGGGCAAGCCCTCCTAAAAACGCCATAAGTCTTCACAATGAATAGCAATGACCTGAATTGCCCTAGTTCGATATTACCTAAATGCAGGGACTCAAAACGGTCTTTATTCGCCGTATTTCACTTTCAATTTCCAGTTCTTGACGAATAATTAGAGAGGCGATACATTATATATCCGATTTTTGCATTATTTTTGCCTAACGATCGTTAGTTAATATTCGCATGGCCAAGACAATAGTCAGTCGGAAAACACAAATTACGGAGATAGCGCAAGCATTATTTCAAGAGCAAGGCTACGCTGCTACTTCTATGCGGCATTTAGCAGCGGAAGTTGGTATAGAACCAGCGAGTCTGTATAACCATTTTCAATCGAAGGAAGAAATCCTACGCGATATATGTTTTGGAATGGCCAGTGAGTTTAATAAAAACCTGGATCAGCTTAACGATAAGTCTATGCTACCGAGTAAATGGCTTGCTGAGGCCATTAAAATCCATATCCTATTCATACTAGCTAACAATTCGGCTGCCGGTGTTTTTTTTGAGGAGTGGCGCCACCTCAGCCAGCCCTATAGGCTCGATTTTGAATGGATGCGCAAACAATATGAGCAGCGGTTTATAGCAGTTATAAAATTAGGTCAAAGGTCAAATGAGTTTATTGATATACAGCCACAGTTATTTGTATTGCAATTGTTCGGTGCGATGAACCATATACACAAGTGGTATAATCCTGATGGCAAATGGTCGGCAAAAAAAATTGCCAATCAAATGAGTGAAGTTTTTTTGAATGGTATAAAGAACAGCGCTGTAGTAAATTAATCAGCCTTGAATCCCACAAGCTACAGTTCAATAATAAAAAGGAATTATTAATCATAAACACAAATAATAAAAATATGTACGGTAATGCTTATATCGATCCTGAATTAGAGCAGCAAGCCAAGCAGTCCACCCAGGAAGAGGATGCTCAATTGCTGAGTATTTTTGAGGCCAAAATAGCGGCTGGCGAAAAAATAGAGCCTTCTGACTGGATGCCAAAAGAATATCGCAAACAGTTGATCCGTATGATAGAGCAGCACGCCCATTCGGAGCTCATAGGTGCACTGCCAGAAGGTACCTGGATAACTCGTGCACCAGGATTTAGACGCAAGATGGCACTGCTCGCTAAGGTACAGGATGAGATAGGCCATGCTCAGCTACTGTACAATGCCGCGGAGACACTTGGGAAGTCGAGAGAGGAAATGCTCAATGACCTGCTGAGTGGAAAGTCTAAGTACAGCAATGTATTTAATTATCCAGCTAAGTCCTGGGCTGATATGGCGGTGATCGGCTTTTTAGTCGATGGAGCAGCCATCGTTAATCAACTTATAAATTCCAAGGGATCTTATGGGCCTTATGGACGCGCATTAAAGCGAATCTGCTATGAGGAGTCTTTTCACCTAAAACAAGGCCACGACAATTTTGTGACCCTAGCTACTGGAACGAAGACACAAAGGGAAATGTTACAAGAGGCACTCAATAGGTGGTGGAGACCATTGTTGCATTTTTTTGGTCCCCCTGATCGCGACAGCGTACACTCGGGCAAGTTGATCACTTGGAAGGTGAAACTAGCCTCTAATGATGATATGCGCAACAAGTTTTTGGATCAGTATGTCCCTAAGATTTGGGAGCTTGAGCTCACCCTTCCTGATGCGGAGTTGCACAAGGATGAAGCCACTGGTATATGGCACTTCGCCGATCCCGACTGGCAAGAATTCAAAAGAGTTATTAATGGCGATGGCCCCTGTAATGCCGAGCGATTAGCTGTGCGCAAGTGGGTAGCTGAGAATAGCGAATGGGTAAGGACAGCCCTGCAAAAACCCATTGAAAAAAAGGTAATATGGGCTTAGTATTAGATCAAAATATTCAATCATTAGTATGCAATCACTAGATCCGAGAGTCAATCGAATTATAAAGGAAAACATGCCTGCTGGCAGCAATTATGAGGTAAATGAATGCTGGGATACCTATGAAGTTTTTCAACAGCCCAAGACGGGTGAATCCTTTAACCACGTGGGCTCCGTGCATGCCCCTGATGAGGAGCTGGCACTCATGTTCGCGAAAGAACAATATGGTCGTCGTAGTCACACAGCAAATATGTGGGTGGTCAAAAGCAGCAATATCTTTTCCTTTAGCCCAGAAGAGTCGGAAATGTTCGACACCACGCCTGATAAGTTGTACCGCGAACCCGCTGAGTATAACAAAGTGAGAGAAAAAATAATAAGTTGGCAAGAACGCAAGAATAAGTAGTGTACACTACTTACCCCAGCAAGGGCTATCCAGCTTATGCCTAACGCTTATTTTAACAATAAAAAAATATTATAGGCAATAGGTATTAATGAAGGACTTAAGTAAGGTTATTAGCATTCAAATGCGGGGATTGCTAGGAACTGAAGGGATGCGTTTTCAGGGGTAATTAGATCTTGTGGATAGGTTAATAATGAATGCTAAGGTTCGCATAGAGGTAAGTTAATTCACTAGAATTGAGCATTACAAGGACCATAAGCCGTTATGACCTAGAAAAGAAAAGATAGGAGGCTTGGTGATGGTGCAAGCGTTAAACCCATATCCCTCCCAAAAAAATGAAATGAGCTCATAGTCATCAAAGTATGGACTAATGAATTTTAAAAAATAATGTAAAATGAATCCTAAACAAGCAATAATTAATTTGATAATCAGATTGGCCGACAATGCATTTATTCTTGGTCATCGGAATTCGGAATGGACAGGGATAGGTCCAAGTATCGAAGAGGACATTTCTTTTTCCTCAATGGCCCAAGATAAGATAGGCCATGCCTTTCAGCTCTATACCATACTCCATCGTTACATGGGTGGTATGAACCCTGATGAATATGGTTTTAATCGCAAGGAAAAGGAATTTCAATGCTGCCATTTAGTGGAATTGTACACTGAAGATTATGGATTTGCATTGGTTCGCCATTTTTTATTCGATGAGGCAGAGATGATAAGGTATCAATCCCTCAGCCAATCATCCTTTAAGCCCCTAGCGGATCTCGCTAAGAAAATTGTGGGAGAGATAAGATATCACCGATTACATGCCGATGTATGGATGAAAAAACTTGCACAGTCGGGTAGTGAAGAAAGCAAGGCAAGGATACAAACCGCCCTTAATTTTTTATGGCCCTATGCCCTAGGAATTTTTGAAAGTTCTGATATGGAATCTGTGCTTATGGATAATAATACATTTGTAGGGGAGGACGAGATCAGAAAACAGTGGGAAATCGAGGTGAAGGAAAAATTGATGGAATACAACCTAGTCATTCCTAATGATGCCCAGCCTATATTCGGTGGCGCAAGAGGGTTTCATACCCCTGAACTGGCAGACTTGCTCCTCGAAATGCAAGAAGTGTATTCCATCGACGTGAATGCTGAATGGTAGCAAAATAGTTGTCTTACTTGGAATATTGTATATCTTTGTAGCATGAAAAAAATATTCTTCTTACTCGCTTTCTCAGTAGGCCAACTGGCCTATAGTCAAACATTTTTCGATGTGGGAATCAAAGCATCTTGGGATGCCGATTACTTGCTCAATAAAAATTTATTAGATGAGAACAATTTTCGTTATCTGTTTTCCTGGGGATATGGTTTTGGAGGCAAGCTAGGCATCAATTTTGGGGAGAGTCATGGCTTGTGTTTCGAAGGCGGAATGTCTAAGATTACCCAAGATTACAAGTATGGCGAAGTATCAGAGGTAAAGGGGGAATTTCCCTATCGCCGCAGCTTGGAGTTTCAAACCATTGATTTCCTCATGCTCTACCGCCGATTTGGTAAAGGACAGTACATCGAAATAGGGCCTCAATACAGCTTGTACAAGAAACCGAGCTTCACTGACTCTGAAGGGGTGAGTTTTGGGAATGATATTTCTGCATTGCAAAACAAGTCTAATGTAGCAGCAGTATTTGGTTTTGGCGGAAACATCCTCAAGGGTAGCGAAGTTTTATTTGTAACCTTTGGGTTTCGATTCAAGTACCACTTCATGGATTTAATTAGCGACCAGGGACAAGCAGCAAATTATTTTACAGGACAAAGAAACTATCCCGACTATAAAAAAACCAATGTAATCACTGGCTCAGCTATACTGGGTATAGAATACGCTTTTGGATATTTTGCCTATGCGCAGTGCCGAGGACGTAAAGTATTTGTGGCATTCTAATCACTATGTGCTTGTAATTACAATAAATTAAAAAATACATAGCCTACCCTCAGCGGTAGGCTTTTTTTTGCCCATTTACTAATAGCTGTTTGATCTATGTCATAGGGCTTGTTAATAGGCTTGTTATAATAATATTCCTTGATAATAAAGACAGGGGATCTGATAATTATTGCTGATTATGGCGATGCCTCCGGCCCAGGCTTTACAGGGCTGCGCTTGCGCTCCGGTGCTGGGCTGGCTAGCTGACAGCACCTTGACCCACACCCACCCACCCATAGCGGCAGTCAGCTAGCCAGCCCACCACTAAACCCTTACAATCCTTATCGCAAATACAAAAAACAACACACAATAACAAAATCAAAAAACAACACCAACACCAACACCAACACCTATAACACCTACCTTGCCATTACAATTTACAATAACACTAGAAAAAAACAGTGCAATACATCATCCTATACTTGAAAAAAATAGCATTATGGATAACCACTCGCACATATACGAAAGCGATGTGAAAAAACAAAAAAAGAAAAACAAAAAACAAAAACAACAAGTCAAGGGTTTTATTGGAATCCATCTGGAAATAATATTGACATAGGATTAGAATTGCATAAAAACAACCAAAATATTCCACACATAATCAATGAAAGACAGATAAGAAAATCCAATAAACTGAAATGCTTTCGCACCAACCTAATTATAAATAAAAAATTTGTATATTTCAGCATAATTTATAACACTGAATTCAATGCAAAAGATGAAAACAACAACACAAATTAGATTTAGAGCCAATCTTATAGAGGGGTTTGGGAATAAACACAATAATAAGTTGACTTGCAACAGTTTTCAGAAAAGGAGTGATAGAAAACCTATAGATCACCTAATGGAGATAAGACCGAATCCAGCAATGGAATTTATAAATATTGAAGT
>CAYZQX010000313.1:0-5318 GCA_964480615.1 uncultured Chitinophagales bacterium
TATCATCTGCAAAAATAAAAAGATCTGTGTACACGGTAGGATAGGAGGGGTTTGTACTGAGGTGGCGGGCTTTCATCAGCTTATAATTTATTAAGCCGAAAGCCCGCCACCTCAGTACCGGAGCGCAAGCAAATCGAGCTTGCGAAGATTCTGATGGCCTTTAAAAAACTAATAAAATCAGAAAGCCCCGTATAGCCCGGGCCGGAGGCATCGCTCATAACATTATTGTATCTATTATTATTACTGTGCTTATTAATCAATATTGAAGACATTATTGATTAACTATAATGCATACAATTGCAAAATGTTTTTTAATAATTGTAGCGATCAGTCCATCTAGTTTTTAGGAAACTGCGCATTTCATTTTCTCTGATATTCATACTGGGTTCATAGAGTTTATGACCCTTAATTTCTTTAGGTAGGTAATCAAGTGTTATGAAATTATTTTCGTGATGATGTGCATATTCATATTGTTTTCCATAGCCCATATTTTTCATCAGTGGGGTAGGGGCATTTCGCAAGTGCAGAGGTACTTCTAGATCTCCTGTTTGTCGAACCAATGCGATGGCATCTTCTATAGCCATATAAGCGCTATTGCTCTTATTGCTACAGGCTAAGTATATCGCAGTTTGAGATAAGATAATGCGCGACTCAGGAAACCCAATTTTTCGCACCGCATCAAAACAATTATTAGCGAGTATCATGGCTGTAGGATTAGCATTGCCTATATCTTCAGAAGCTAAGATCAACATCCTACGGGCTATAAATTCAGGATCTTCGCCTGCTTCAATCATTCGTGCGAGCCAATAGACGGATGCATTAGGATCACTGCCCCTCATTGATTTAAAAAATGCCGAAATGATGTCATAATGTTGCTCCCCTTTTTTATCATAGCGAGCCATTTTCTTTTGCACAGCTTTCTCCACTAAATCATTGTTGATGACAAGGTTTTTGCTATTGTTGATCTCGCATACTATCTCTAAGGTATTGAGTAATATACGAGCATCACCTCCTGAAAGTCTTATTAATAAATCATCTTCTTGTATCGTTATATGTCGCTGAGATAAGATGCTGTCTTCTTGAATTGCTTGTAGGATAATGCGTCGCAAATGTTCAATATTTAACGACTGCAATGTATATACTTGGCACCTGCTGAGCAATGCGGCATTCACCTCAAAGGAAGGATTCTCAGTAGTAGCGCCGATAAGAATAAAAAGTCCTTGCTCCACTGCTCCTAATAAAGCGTCTTGCTGTGATTTATTAAATCTATGTATCTCATCGATAAAGAGTACAGACTGTCCTCCCTCCATGCACTTGTCAATTACTGCTCTGACTTCCTTTACACCGCTTTGTATGGCACTCAAAAAATAAAATGGGCGATCAATGGTTTGTGCTATGATTTTAGCAAGCGTGGTTTTACCTACGCCTGGCGGCCCCCAAAATAGGATGCTAGGGCAATACCCCTTTTCTAAGCAACTGCTGAGAATTTTCCCCGGGCCTATGAGATGATCCTGTCCTATCACTTCATCGAGTTTTGTAGGTCGCATCCGCTCGGCTAATGGTATGTAATCTTGTCGGTGATCCATCTCACAAAGGTAGTATATCATTCTTTTATATAGAAGATAAATATAATGGAAGAAGGTTCTGAATTCATATACTGGTTTTGGCTCTTAATATTAGATGGTTCTCATAAAATTTAAATGAAGGAATATACCCGAAAAGATTTTTTTGTATTGAATAGTAATTTTGGTAAATTGTATCCACATATTTTGATGATTTTTTTGTGCGATTTCAGCTTACGGGAAAATCAATAATGGACCAGTTCGCTGCTGTGTTTCTAATAAGTGATTAGGCTGGGCGTGCCCACTCATAATGACATCCTAAAATGCTTTTTAGTGTATTGTTAAATATTCTCTAATTTTGTTTTCATTATCCTCAAAAAATATGAAATTTTATCTGCAATCGTGGTGGAAATATCTTGCTGTTATATTGGTGTTATATTCAATAATAGGAGGACTATTAATTAGTGCTCCCCGCTTGCCCATACTCAATGAAACGATAAGGTGTTTGTATTATCATGTGCCTATGTGGTTCGCGATGATGGCGTTAATGTTAGCCTCCTTGATCATGAGTATTAAGTTTTTATGGAAGGGGGATATGATGGCTGATCTTTTTGCAGAATGGTACGCAAAGGTGAGCATTGTATTGGGGATACTAGGGCTGGTAACAGGTATGATGTGGGCTACCTATACGTGGGGATCGCCGTGGCACGGAGACCCTAAGCAAAACGCCAGTGCGATTGCCTTATTGATCTATCTAGCCTACAGCTTACTGCGCAATTCCTTGCCCGAGCAGGAGAAGCGCGCACGCATAGCAGCAGTGTATAATGTTTTTGCATTTTTTGCGATGTTGGCTTTGATATGGATTGTTCCGCGTATGACCGACAGCCTGCACCCAGGCAATGGTGGCAATCCAGGATTTTCGCCTTATGATCTGGATGCATATATGCGTATGGTCTTTTATCCTGCTAATATTGGCTGGATATTAATTGGATTTTGGATTAGTTCCTTATTCGTCAGATTGAAATTAATTGATGACCCTGAAACTTATAATAAATATGAAAAAGTTAATTAGTTTTTTGCTGCTTGTATTATTGCCCTTTATGAGCCTGTTGAGCCAGGAAGTAGAGATGGCCGATGTGATGCGCAGCAATGGTAAAATATATGTGGTCGTTGCTGTAATGGCCATCGTATTTTTAGGAATCGCATTTTTTTTATTTTACCTCGATTCTAGGATAAAAAAAATAGAGAAACGCAAATAAAACGGTCATTCTGCTTAATCAATTAAAAGAAGTTAATTATTGTTTATGCTTGATAGGTCAATAACTCTATTAACTTAGATATTAGGCACACACTTGATCTAAATTAAGCTTATAACCTTTGTTTTTATTACTGTATTTCGATCAAAATACACGAATCCGAGTGAAGAAAATTAGTTGTCAATAAAATGAAAATTATTTAGAATATAATTGCATTGTAACTAGTCTTTTTTTACCTTTGCGGACTTTTTTCTAACAAATCAATTTTATGTCATCACACAAAGTTTCCAAATACTCTTTCTATGAGGGAGTCGGTTTAAATTTCGATAAGGCTGCTGCACTTACCACGCATAGCAAGGGAATTTTAGACCAAATCAAGGCGTGCAATAGTGTATATAGAATGCGTTTTCCTGTACGCATCGGCGAAGAGATACAGGTAATCGAAGCCTATAGGGTGCAACATTCACATCACAAGCTTCCTTGCAAAGGAGGTATTCGTTATGCGCCTGATGTGAATCAGGATGAGGTGATGGCTCTTGCTGCGCTAATGACCTATAAGTGTGCACTTGTGGATGTGCCATTTGGCGGTGCCAAAGGCGGGGTGAAAATCAATCCTACCGCCTACTCAGAATTTGACTTAGAAAAAATTACGAGGAGATATACCTCAGAACTTATAAAGAAAAATTTCATAGGTCCAGGTATCGATGTGCCAGCACCTGATTATGGAACAGGCGCGCGAGAAATGGCTTGGATATTAGATACTTATACAACTTTTAAGCACGATGAGATCGATGCCGCTGGTTGTGTTACTGGTAAGCCCATCGCACAGGGTGGCGTACAAGGTCGTACTGAAGCCACTGGTCGTGGGGTATTCTATGGCCTAAGAGAAGCCGTATCCATTAAAGAAGATATGGATGCACTCGGTCTTACAACTGGCTTAGCTGGAAAAACCGTGGTGGTACAAGGTCTTGGAAATGTAGGCTATTATTCAGCGAAATTCCTTCAAGAGGCGGGAGCTAAGATTGTCGCAATAGGTGAATACGATGCGGCCATCTATAATCCCGATGGCTTGGATGTAGATAAAGTTGCAGAATATAGAAAAACGAATAAAGGTGGGGTAGGTGGATATCCACATGCTAAAACGCTTGCCGATCGCATGCAAGCACTAGAGATGGAGTGCGATATCCTCGTACCAGCAGCTCTTGAACATCAGATCCATACTGGCAACGCCGCTAACATAAAAGCTAAAATTATTGCAGAAGCAGCGAATGGACCTGTAACAGTGGATGGTGAAGAAATATTGCTAGAGAAAGGCATAATGATAATACCTGATATATACCTCAATGCAGGTGGTGTTACTGTATCCTATTTCGAATGGTTAAAGAACCTCAGTCACGTACGCTTTGGCCGTATGGACAAGCGTTTCCACCAGTCCTCATTCCAAAAAATGATCGATAGTTTTACCGATCTTACTGGTAAGAAAATGAGCAATTCCGATATTGATTCGATCACCAAAGGTGCCGATGAAATAGACTTGGTAAACTCTGGATTGGAGGAGACAATGATCAATGCTTATCATTCCATACGCAGCGCTTGGAAGTCTAATCCTGCCATTAAAGATCTGCGTACTGCTGCATTCTATGTGGCACTCAATAAGGTTGCAGAGTCTTATTCATCAATGGGTATTTTCCCATAAGCAATTAAAAAATCTAATTTTATTATACAGCCCTTAGCAGTGATGTTAAGGGCTTTTTTATTAGTCATTCATACGACTTACATTTATCGAATGAGATTGCTTGTGAAAGGAAGTAAGCTGCAATTGATAAAGGATAATCCTCCTCCTCTAAAGACAATTTATTTTGGCGATGCCTCCGGCCCGGGCTTTACGTTCCTATCTTTTAGGAGGCATATTCATTACTTACATTAAGTGAATTACATGTATAAAAGCTTGCTAAGATTACCAGAGCTAATACCAGCGCCATTGCCTCCTAAAAGGATATCCACTGCAATCCCTATCGCTGGCTGCGCGACTAAAGAATTGCGATTGACTAACGAGATGTGCGATCTGCAATCAATAAGGAGATAACGATGTAAGAGAACATAGACTAATTCAATTATCCCAAGATTAATAATCATCAATCCTTACAGGTTTTGGATATGTGCTATGATGAGGCCAACACTACCTTTCTTCAATTCCTCATTCTAGCATTAGCTCAGTCCTTATACACCTTGCTAATTTACTTCGTATTGTTTTCTTATATTTGCAAGTATTTGAAAAGACAATAAGACAAGTATGAAAACTCAATAGTTGGAGCTTATAGTGTAAATCAGGAGGAAACAAAAAATTGATCAGGCATTAGTACTTAATAACGTGAATGATGCATGATTTATTGAGTTGAAAAGTGAGGGTGAATAATCTTAAAAAGTATGCAATGAGTAAAAAAATAGCCAACCAAACCGAACAGGTTTTAGTAACCGAATTGTCCCTGCTGATAGAACA
>CAYZQX010000314.1:0-5308 GCA_964480615.1 uncultured Chitinophagales bacterium
TAACTCCGCCGGGCATCCTTAACTCGGCCCTTCTTCGCTTAGTTGGCTAGATGTTGCCCGCAACAAAAACATTGAGGATCTTCCAGAGGACTTCGAAGTCCCTGCCTTTGGATCTGCCTAGTCGCTTTTCTAAGTCGCCTGATTTCCAATGAAAAAGTTTTGTTCTTAAGATTGTATAGGGATTCAAACATCATTTTGTTTGAATCCCTTTTTGCTATTTAGCGCGATACTATTAGCTTTTATGACAGCTATACTTTTATTAGACCCTATATCCCAGTGCAAAAAAACAGGATACCCCCCCTCTTGAAAACTTGATTTATTGTTATTCTTTTTCCTTATGACAAACACAGTTTTTGCCACCTATTGACCATAAGCCTATCCTATAGCTAAATGGTCTAGAGTTCATAGGTGATTGAATTGCATTGCTGTATTTGCGATAGGGATCGCAACGTAAAGCCCACAGCGAGGCACGAGCGAGGACTTGCAGTGTAGAGCCCGGGCCTGTAAGGCATCGCCCATTCTCAGTAATCTATTATTTGTGAGTATGAATTATTTTTTTGAAGAGTGCTAATTTTGTAACAATTGTGTTTTAGTATCTTATGCAAACTTGCTAATTAACGTTCCCATATCATTTCGACTCGGCGATCGAGTGCATCATTTCCTGTAGCTCTATTTTTATCAACTTTCCCCATTGGCAATTTAATTAGTTGCACTGGACTAACTCCATAGGTGCTGGTCAAAAAACGATATACAGCATTGACTCTTTCCTCAGCTAATTTTTTATTGTAGGCATCAGAACCTGTGACATCACAGAATCCCATTAATTTCATTTTTAAAAATGGGTTGAGTTTTAGGATGCCTGCCATATTTTCTAATTTAGTGCGTTCATCGCTTTTTATTTTATAAGCATTGAGGTCAAAGTAAATATTTTCATTTGAAAAGTCAGTATAATATTTTCCAAAGTTTACAGTATTGTTAGTGGATGTATTTATTGGATTAGTTACCGCTGAAACTATTTCGCTGGGTTTATCAATACTTGTGGGTGGTGTAGTCGAAATCGTGGAGGGTGGCAATGTATTTTCAATCGGTTTTACTGTAGGCGGCGTAGTGACTACAGGATTGGTAAAAGCAACCCCGGATGGTGCCGGGGTTGGGTTTTGTTGTTGAATATATTTCGGTGTTTCAGGGGAAATAAATCCACCTTCCTTGGGCTTATTTTTTTGAATTTCCTTTTCCATAGAATTCATTCGTTCTTCAATAAGCTTAAGTGAACGCTGCATATCCAGTAGCAATTGCTGCTGTAATAGTTGATTGGCCTCATTAGGCGAATTAGAATGTATGGTGATAGGGGCAGGTGCTGGTGCGGGGCTGATTGCAGGCGGTGGTGGTGCTTGTGGGCTCTGCATACCCTTGATAGCAAGCTGCATTAGGAAATTATCCATCTTATCATTGAGTCTTTCAATATCGCGGCTAAGGTCTTCGTTTTTCGAGTCTGCTGCTCCATTACCTACATTGATATTATTGACTACAGGCGCATTCGCATTTTTCAAATTTTTGCTCAACGAATCATTTTGAATTTGCATTTTAGCAAGCATATTTTGTAATTGCTTTACAGAAAACTGCAAGGAGTCAAGTTTAGGGCTATTGATGATTTCCTTTTTTTCGATTACGATCTCTTCAACTTTCTTGTCCGAGATCACGGGTGCATTGTCCTCGACTTCCTTGTTAATGACTACTACTTTTTCATCCTTTTGCTTCTTTTGCTTTCCAGCTTTCTTAGCATCTTTACGCGCTAATTTTTCTTGATCACGAGCTGCTTTTTTTTCTGCTCTACGCTCAGCACGAGACATTTTTTTATCAGCCTCAACTGGCGTTTCATTTTGCCATAATTCCAATGGATTAGGCTTATACTCATCAGTGGGGTAATTGCTGGAATAAAATACTGGATACTTAAACGAATATTTTTGTTTACCGAAATTATATCTCAAGCTCAATGAGCTATTGAGATACATATCTTTCAGCACACTGTTATTGCCTCTTTCTTGCCCTAGGTTAGCGGGATTTAGTGTAGGGTCAGCAGCATATGACAATAGGTCATTTTCAGTAGGATTAATATCAATCCTATACTTGCCACTTACATCATCCAAGAAATCGGTGAAAGCGTAATTTAACTTAGACTGGATATGTAGGCTCAAGCGAGGAGCTAGTCTGAACCTCAGACCAAGTCCAGCAGCTACATTAGGCACTAGCGTAAAATAATCATCTGATTTCTCACTATGAATATTTGTTACTTCTGTTTCATAATCTTCATCTAAGCTTGGCAATGACTGGCCGTTGTAATTGTAGTAACTGCCAGCTCCGTCTTTGAGGTCAGCATATACTTTGAATTTGGTGATTCCACCACCAAAGAATAAATATGGGGCAATGATAGAGTTAGCTGCAAAAAATTTATCATTATCAGCTCTCAACTCAAAGGAAATTCCCAGATCGAAAAACTCAGTTTTAGCATTAAGCCTCCTGCTAAAATTATCCGATTCGGGATGATCGATATCCCGTGCTTTAAAGCTTCCCTTGTTAGCATCAATCATAAATGACCAGGAAGGAGATAAGCGACTTTCAATGGAAGCTGTATAACCTATTTCCTTATCAAATGTGGTGTAGTGGTTCTTCAACTCGGCGTTAGGGCTGTCGCTTAGATCCCCGAAATAGTTGGTTTTGGTAACCCCGAGTCCTAATCGCCATCCAAAATTCTCTTGCTGGGCATGACCTATGTTGAATGCCAATAAGAAACACAAGGAGTAAATAATTTTTTTCATAATAACTTTTTTTAATTAGAATGATGAAAAATTAATGACGACCTAATCCCATCCAAAAATTAATTTCAGCACTAATTCCTACAAATGGTTTTACTCTTACTTGACCAAACTTATCGCTTGCATTTAGTTTTTCAAACTCGACTAAGGTAGCACCTGCATTCAATCTAATAAATCGGAATATTTTATATCCGTAAGCTAAATACACTGGTCTTTTGAATATAGGACCTGTAACTGTTTTATCTTCTTTATCTTCAAAATTTTTGATAAAAGCACCAAAAGACAAAGAGCTGTTACTCCAAAATGTTTTAGAGAAAGATGCTTTGCCAAAAGGCACAGAAATACCAAGATACGGAGCTGCTCCATAATTTAGATCATTGTAATCACCATCGAAATAAGCACCTCCATATCCAGCATTTAAGGATATATAGGATCTTGTTTTTTCAGTCTTGTATTCTAATATACGCTTCGTATCTTCTAAGACAAGCAATTCAGTATTGAGGAATTGTTCAAGTTCTACGTGTGTAGCATCGATAAGTTCAGCTACTTGATAGTTTAGCATTTTTTCCTCTGTTTCACCTTTTACTCTTTTCCCGAATACGCGACGAGTTTTCTTGATCTCATTAATTTGTCTTAATTTATTGTTAATGATATCGGAAAATCCAGTAAATTCTAAGTCAATTTTATTGCGGTAGTAGCTGGTTCCCTGCTTAATAATATCATTGAGGTCATTGAGTATTTGACCTGTAGGCTTGCTTATAAAAGCTTTTCTATTACCTGACTCAAGTACAGACTTTACGTAAGCATCAGTGGTCTTAAACAAGCTTTTCTTCAAGTTTTCTCTTTCCACATCAGATACACGGCGATAAGTTTTGATTACCAGATCATATTCATCATTTCCATGTAATTGAAAGTTCACTGGTAATTCCACATTTGATGAATTATTAGAGAATGATCTCTTCCAAGAAGTTTGGTACAATGGTGCAAACCTTGATTTTCCAGGGCGATGAATTTCAAATTCTAGCAGCTGTACATCAGGTCTAACTGGTGCATTGAGCATAAAATAACTTTCGGCTGGTAAGGGTTGACCTTGATTAAAATAATTCTTCTCGTAATCGTAGATCACTGTTTCATATTGCCCAAATACAGGCATAGAAAGAATGAATGCTACCAGAAAGGAGACAAATTTTTTCATAATTATTATTAAAATGTTTGGTTTAAAATTATTGGTGTATTCCCCAGTTTAGAGGAACATATATAACGAATTACATTATAGAAAGTTAGGATAAGATATCGACTGTTTCAGTAGTGAATTTAGCAAGCGGTATCACTACCTTACGATCGGCAGTTTGCAAGATTACTGAGGTGCTATCAAGCTGTATGATAGTGCCTTCAATATCTTGAAATTTTATTTTTTGGCCTACAGAAAATTTTCCTTTTGAATATACACTACCTAAGATATTCGCAAAAAGATCACGAGAGGATAGTCCATATCCAAGTGCGAGGGCAAATAAGATTCCAGCTAACAATAGTTGGAAATTTTGGACAAGGGCTGAAGTATTGATCCCCGCTTGTTCTAATGAGGCAAAAGCGACGAGAATAAATATAAAATAAAAAACGATATTGCTAATAAATCTGCCAGTGGATAGATTCATCGAATCCATGGCGTTCTTAATAAATTCTTTGATAAAATTAGCAATGAGCACACCAATAACAAAGAAAATGAGTGCGCTAATAAGTCGTGGAATATAGCCGATCATAGCGCTAATTCCTTGTGTTAATGAAGCTAAGCCAAACTGTTCACTGGCTATAATAGCTGTTACCATGATCATTAACCAAAAAACTAGCTTTGAAAAGAAGGTAGATACATCCACACCTAGCCCTTTGAATAAATCTACTTTATGCAATTTTTCAGTTATCGCATCACCTTTAGCTGTCTTAATAATTTTGTAGGTGATCTTAGAAAAGATGGTCGCTAGGAGCCACCCAATGATAAATATTAAAATACCTTTAAGAATACCTGGAATAGCGCCTATCACACCTCCTATCATCTGCTGATACATATTCTGAAAACTCTGGGCTATTTGTTCTTGCATAATGGCAAAATTATATTATTTTTTACTTTGATTGTCTAATTTGTTTCCATTAGAACCATTATTTAAACTATCTTCAGATTCTAACATTTTCATAATGCCCGTAAATGCATCAATGAGTTTTTCGGTGAATGTGGAGAGGGCTGAGAATGCGCCATTAGTGGCATTATAGCTTCCTAGCACTTCTTTCCTAAGATTATGCGGTGCTTCAATTGAATCACTGCTATTTTGTTCGAGCTGTTCTAATTCTTTGAATGGGTTATTACTCATTTTATATTTCTTGATACATTTCTTTATAAATTTTTACTACTTTTTCTTTCGCACGTTTTAAGCGCATTTTAATTGCACTTTCTGAAACTTTTAGCAAGGCCTCAATTTCTTTGATACTCATATCATCTTGAT
>CAYZQX010000315.1:0-5284 GCA_964480615.1 uncultured Chitinophagales bacterium
TATGTCAGGTGTATAGTTGAGAATATCCAATAGTTTTGCACCACCATAACCTAATAAAATCATGGCCGCTATGCGTGCATCGTTGTTAGGGTGGTAGAGTTGATGAACGATGTTTTGTGCCAATAAATCATTCTCTGGAAGATCCGTGCTCAGTAAAAACATAGGTGCTGTGCCAAATACTTCGGGTGCGAGATAATAGGCAGTTACCCATACTGGATGTTTGTTAACTTTAATAACAAACTTTACATCGATCTTTTGTAAAAAAGAATATTGCTTCTCTATTAGACTGATGGTCATACCTTGGTCAGCCTTGCGCACCTGATCGTAATAGCCATATTTCCATAATATGCCGATGCCTAGGAGATTTTGTTTGAGTTCATAAGCACTTCTCATGTGTGATCCCGCAAGATAGCCCAGTCCTCCTGAATATATTTTCAATGGCTGATCTATGGCAAATTCCATAGAAAAATAAGCCACCCGCTTTGTATATTTTGGGTTGACTGTATAGGGAAACTGAAAGGGATGAAAATTTTTGTTCATACTATATTTAATCTAACAAGCTCATTCTAAAAACAAATATTCGGCAAAAAATCGGCCACTTATTTCATTTTTTTAAAAAAAGCCGGTCGCAAAAGTACAATAATTATCAAAAGGGAGCAGAGATTCACTCAATACCTATGGTTTTTATTTGTGGAGGTTGTATGTTTTTCAGTTATTACGCTATGGGCGAGCTTGATAAGTAGTCTATATATTAAGCAACATGTTAGGTAGTCTAAGACCAAACTATATTCGACAATTTAAGGGCATTGGATTTTTTTATATGCAACTAAATTGGGTTTGGTAGCATAGGGTGTCAAATGACTGATGAATATATAGGGTAATAGCTATTATCGAAAACCAATGTTCATGATATGATCGCATTTATTAGTCATTAAGCCATTGTGCTAGGCTATTGCAATGTATCTGAGCTACTATTATCTTACATGGGGTATCCTAACATTAAAGATTAGTGTAGTAATATCATCATACAATCTAAGTTGTTATACAGCTAGAAAAAGCAATTAATGACAATCAAAAAAAATAGGGGCATAAAAAAACCCGCATAATCATCCTATTAATAACCACACCCGCTTATAGATATGGTATGGAACTGCCGTATATGAGCTTTGGTAATCCCCTTGTCTTGCTATAAGAATCATAACTAATAAATTAATTATAATTGAGGCCCGCCCTTGTCTCTACGAGTCAAATTCCAATTTTTGTCGTGTTCAGGTTGGTAAAAATTCAGATGCTTATACGGGCTATATCAAATAAAGCCTAAGCTGTGTTTCAATGAACGATAGAGTAAAGGTATATCAAAATTTTCTTTTCTCCAAATATTATTTCAAAAAAAGGTGAAGAATATTTTACGATCTGATAAAATTAATAAATTACCCGAAATTCTTCTAGCACGAATATAAATTCACAAAAATTATAAAATTACGCATAAAATAGGCCAAGAACATAATCTCAAAAAACAGTAATTTTGCGCCATGAAATACTTAGTATCCCTGCTGTTCTTTTGCACTTTCGTTTCTTTTGCTCAACCGCAAAGGACTGGGGTATATATCGAAAAACCCGAACACGATTTCGGCACAGTGGCTGAATGGAATAATCCCGTTGCAGTATTTACCCTCACCAATAATACACCACAGACCATTAATATGATGCCCGGCTCCCCACAACCCGATGTGTATATCGTATTGCCTCAAGGGATCATACAGCCATTTCAAACCAAACAGATACAGGTCTTTTATTTTACCTCTAAGACAGGGCGTTTCAAACGTGAAATCCCCCTCTATGTCACCAACCAAAAAGAACCATTACAAATTACCATTAAAGGGGATGTAACCAGTTTTGGACCGCGTGCACAAAAATTGAGGCCAGGATGGTCAGAAGTGCCTGATAGTACCAAGACCTATGATGAGTTTCAAATATTGATTGTAGATCATTATACCAATGAACCCCTGCCAGGTGTTTCCGTAATGCTTATATCCAAAAACTCCACCGTGCCAGGCGTTAAAACCACATCCGATGCTGGGATAATAAAAGAAAAATTACCCGTAGGTCCTTATGATCTTGTGCTGAAAAAGGAAGGTTATCACACCACCTATAAGGAAATATACCTCATGCCAAAACAGGGAATCATTTCCGCCGATATGTACCCTGATCCAACCTTTAAAGTATCTTTTAAAGAAGACAAGAACACGCCCACAAAAGCAACACCTAAAGTAGCTGAACTCGATAAAAACTTATACCTGCCCAATAATGTAGTACTACTCCTCGATGTGTCTAGTTCTATGAAAGAAAACAATAAATTAGCACAGGTAAAATCCTGTGTAAAACAATTAGCGGGTGCTTATCGGGATATCGACTACCTTACAATTATGACCTATAATACACGCGATTCATTGCTTCTGCCTACCACTATAGGACAAGAAAAAGCCATTATCAATTACCTTGTAGATCAACTAGAACCAAATGGGACTACGAATGGGCTAAAAGGGCTGAAAAAAGCCTATGAAATAGCGGAAGATAACCTCATAAGCAATGGCAATAACCAAGTAATCATCGCTACGGATGGCATGTTCAATGGCCCAGGTTTTTCTGAATCAGTCATGCTTAATCTGGTGGAAAAATACAAAGAGAAAAAAATCAAGTTATCCGTAATGGCTTTTGGGAAAGACAAAGAAGGAATAAGGGTAATGAAAAAAATGTCAGATGCTGGCAATGGCAATTTTATTAGAATCGAATCTGGCAATGATAATGAAGCCCTGCTAGAAGAAATTAAATTAATGTCGCTAATCAAATAATTTCCATTGAGCAATTAGTGCACCATCACAGCCCATAGCGATACTAATTTATTTTCAATTTTATTTGAATATAATCAACCCGAGCTCAATATAATTATTTCAATTTTTTTCCACTATTGGGTAGCTAATTTCATCGCAGCGAATTTCCATATTCCAAAACAATTTCATACTTTTATCAAAAAATAAAATAAAACATTGATCTTTATAAAAAATAACCTTTTGCTAGTCTTGTGTGTAGCCTTATTGGTTACAGGCTGTAAAGACGAGCCTAGTGCTGACCAGCCCAAGAAGGGTAGCCCTACACAGCCAGCTGCTGCACCTCCTGCTTTTCCCGTTAAAGCACCTGATTTTTCTGGCGAAAATGCCTATAATCTCGTAAAGCAACAAGTCGATTTTGGACCACGTGTGCCTGGCACCGATGCGCATAAGAAATGCAGGGAATTCCTACAAGGCGAACTCGCCAAGTATGGCAAAGTGGAAGTGCAAACTGCCCCTGCCAAAACCGTGGATGGGAAAAATTTTACCCTATACAATATCATTGCATCATTCAATAGTGATAAGCCTAATCCTATAATCCTCAGCGCACATTATGATACACGCCCTTGGGCTGATCAGGATGATGCAGACCAGAACAAGCCCATACTCGGTGCGAATGATGGGGGTAGTGGTGTGGCAGTATTGCTTGAGATGGCAAGGCTATTCCATCTCAATCCGCCACCAGTGCGCGTGGACATCGTGCTATTCGATATCGAAGATTATGGAAAAGATGATCCCGACACCTATTGCCTCGGCTCACAAGCTTGGGCTAGTATGGTCAAGCAAAAAGGATATAAAGCGAGGTATGGCATTAACCTCGATATGGTAGGTGCGGCCGATGCCTTGTTTTACAAGGAAGGATATTCACAAGCCAATGCAGGTCATGTGGTCGATAAAATATGGAAAGCAGCTAACCACATCGGCTACAGCAGTTATTTTCCCTTCAAAGAAGTTAATGGCGTAACGGATGACCATCTCTTTGTGATGAAAGCGACAGGCATTCCATACGTCGATATTATTCAGTACAATGATGAGTCGGGCTTTGGCTCCTTTTGGCATACACACGATGATAATATGAATGCGGTGCATAAGAACACCCTAAAGGCCGTGGGACAAACAGTTATGACAGTTATTTATAACGAACAATAAGTCGAAATACTCAAACTTTTGAGTTCATAATTTATCGTCTAATTCATGGTATTAGATTGATATTATCTTAGGGGGTCATTGAACATAATAAGCAGTTTATGCATATTGATTTGGCTTTATCTTTGAAAGTGATTTTGCTGGAAGGATATTGACAAAATAGATTATTATTAGGGCCTTCCCCTGCGGGTCGCTACGTTGCGGGCTCCACTTCGTTCCAGTATGTGGGCGGGGCTAACAGCCACCTACAGCCGCCCCGCCCACATACTAAACCCTCCACATCGCTAAGGCGAAACAGCAGAACTCTGCTAACCTACAGTATCCACTCTTCGATTGCAAAGGATAGGAGGACTAGTGTCGGTATTCTATTGATAATATAGATAAGCAAGGAGCAAGAGGTATCACACGAAAGCGCTGATAGACCACTAAAATAAAAAAACTATTACTGAGAAATAAATTGACATGCTAAGGATAGAATGCTTAGATTTGTTCTGATTACTTACCCAATTTAGTTTTATATAATATTTTTTGAATTGATACAAGCGAGGGATTTACTTCAATCAGCACCTAATATTGTTGCTACAGCCGATCATTACTGCATTGATGGTCGAGTAATCAATAGTTTTGTTTCCGTAGCTCATGGTTTGCAAAAAAAATGGACAAATGTTTAACATTAAAAATCCAATTGAATTAAGTATGAAGCTGTTAAGTATGATGCTTATTATACTAATGGGTAATTGTAATATCGCTGCACAAAAATATTTTGAATATATCGGTGGAGCAGCTCAAACTTATGAAACCTACGATTGTGTTTTTTATAACAATATTTATTATTTATCAGGTGTCTATTACAATACATCCATAGGTGAATGGGAGGGTACCATTTCAATGATTGATGCACAGGGCAATTTAATTAGTGAGCGTTTTTGGAATCAAGAGCCTACTGAAAATCATTCAAACAAAAATATTATTTTCATTAATGATACCCTATATACCATTGGTACTTATGATCGAATGGATATAGCAAATGATGCCAATTTTTGTAGCATCTCAAAAGTAGATAAGACAGATGGCGAATTGGTAACTACGAATTATTTCGGTCAGCCAGATTTCAGCGATCTGACCTATTTTTACGATGGCAATTCGCATTATCATGCAGGGCTATATTATACGGAATCTCATTATGAGCCATTTATCTTAAAAACGGATTCGCATTTTAATGTCTTATGGGATACTATATATACCCAGTA
>CAYZQX010000316.1:0-5274 GCA_964480615.1 uncultured Chitinophagales bacterium
AAAATGGGTAAGTAAATTGCTTAGGCAAGTCATTTGCATTGACAACTTTATTAAAGCGTATAAAATAATCAGTTATTAATTCTGTCATGCTTGATTGCTTTTATTTTGAAGATAAATCAACTTCGCCTTATTGCTATTTGTCATTGTTTTACAATATCACCAATACGACAATAATTGATAACGCAGCAATTATTGATCCATCCATTCCCAAGCTGAATAATAAGAGCCCGTTTTATCACAATAATCCAAAAATTTCTGGTAAAAATCTTGTGAACCCAATGTGCCACTATCACCTATAATCACCAATTTTTTTCTTGCCCTAGTCATAGCTACATTCATACGGCGATAATCGCTTAAAAAGCCTATTTCCCCCTTGTCATTAGACCGCACCATGGATATGTATATGATATCCCGCTCTTGCCCTTGAAATGCATCAATGGTATCTATGTCGATGAGTTTTTGATGATCAGTTTTTACATGAGCCTTAACCTCCTTTTGCATAAAAAGTACTTGCTCTTTATAAGGACTTATGATTCCGATACTAGGTAGGTTATGAGGGCCTAAGTTTTCTATAATTTTGGTAATATGGCGATAAATAATATAATATTCCTCAGGGTTATTATAACTTCTCGATTCGGGATTTATCTTTTCTTCAAATCCACATCCTGCAGTATCAATAAACTCAACTGCATGATTGTTGTAGTTTGGAAGATCTAAATTATGGTATTCTACATTCGGGTGAGCGATCAATTTATTATCATAAAATATTTGATTGGAAAAACCCATAATAATCG
Source organism: uncultured Chitinophagales bacterium (assembly GCA_964480615.1). GTDB lineage: Bacteria > Bacteroidota > Bacteroidia > Chitinophagales > UBA2359 > CAYZQX01. Next base: position 795 of record CAYZQX010000316.1, read on the forward strand.
TATTCATTCTATATTGAGTCTTGAGCAATGCAGCATCATCCCATTTATTTATCAAATTTTCTAATAATGTTTTGCTCAATCCTTCTCTCTGGGCACGCTGTGACTTTATGGTAGGAGGTAGTTGAAAAGGATCGCCTGCCATAATTATTTTCTTGCTTTTGAGCATAGGTATCCATGTGGCAGGCTCTAATGCTTGTGCCGCTTCATCAATTATACATACTTCAAACTTGCGCTTACCTAATACTGGATTAGCTGCACCCACAAGTGTACAAGTAATTACTTGTGCTCTTTCTAATATTGTTTCTATTAAATAACTTTCTATAAGCTTTACTTGATTCCTTATATCTCTAGCCTCATTGTACAATAACTTTCTCTGCTCGCGTTCCTCAGGTCCAAAATTTCTTTTGTACTTACCTGCCATTTTATAAAATTCTTCTGCTTGTCGGCGCATCCTTTTTATTTCTTTCATTTCCGTCCTTTGTGAGAGATGTCCGTCTAATGTGAGTGAGATTATCTTATCATCTACCCTTGAGATGTTGCCTATTCTCACGACATTCAGCCCTATAGCATCCGCCTTTTCAGCTATTAAGTCAACGGCTGCATTACTAGGTGCACATACTAAGATTTGCTTGTGCTCATCACTTAATACTTTAATTGCCTCTATAATAGTAGTCGTCTTACCAGTTCCAGGTGGGCCGTGTACAATTGCGATATCTTCAGCACATAGTATTTTATTGATCGCTTCCTCTTGAGAGGCATTTATATGAGGTGCTGGGATATAATTTTTCTCTAATTTTATTTCCGATTTTTTCTTGTCACCAAGTAATATTTCTCTCAACTCCGACACCCTATTTTGTGTGGCATTGCTCAACTCGTCGAGTGCCTTTCGCATCTCTCTAAATGTACGCTCATCATAAAACAAATCAAGCCCTAACTTACCATTGTCGATCCAATCAGGAAAATCATCAACACTTAAAATTATTTTCATCACATTGCCATCTACATAATGAGCAGTAGCATCAACATACACACGTTCACCAGCTATCGCATCGCTAAATAATTGAATACTTGAACCACCCTTAAACTGATGTGGCGCGTCTCTGTGCTTCATACGTTCGACTACTAAGAAAGGATATTCACCTAACCCAAATCCCGTTTCTTTGACCTGTAATGGATACCAACAAACACCTTTGTTTTGTCGCTCAGTCACTGATGAGCCTGCTATTAATTCTCTGTATTGATTGAAATCCTCGTCACGCTCGATAAGCAGCAGTTGTAACAATTTTTTAATATGATCTTGTGATTGCGACATAAGGCGCAAAAATACGATAAACTCCTCGTGTATGTTTAAGTATTTTTTGTGGCTTTATGAATTTTTATTCAATTAGATCTTGATTAGCAAATATTACTATATGTAATTTATCAATGGATAAGATATAGGGTTAAGAATGATTACGGCGATGCCTCCGGCCCGGGCTGCTCCAGGCTACACTGCGTTTCGGTCTTGCACGCTCCCTCCCTCTTAAGGATTTCAATTCATAGACCTATTAAATATAAATCAGTACGCACCAACTATTAAACTAGTGTAGGGAGTCAGCGAACAAGACTAAACCATTCCGCATCCCTATCGTGATAGAAAACTAATCACTAAAGATTTCTAAATTAAAACCTGAAAATTTTCTAGTGGTTAAAATTTTATTATTCGATGTCTCAATGGTTATCGCTTATCATCCTGTATATATTATCCATTCCTTTGGGTTTATTAGTTTTGTTACAACTTATAAACACGCCGATCTCTTGTAATAAATACAATTAATTTTAGCTATTCAGTTGCTCTATATTATTATATGAATTTAATAGGAATATTGTTTGTCAAATTTTTTAAGTTAAATATTTTATACCACTTATCAAAAAATATTTTTTGTGTTATAACGCTTATATTTATATTTGCAATAAAAAGCGAAAATCATCCTATGAAACCTTTATTTGTAAGTTTTGTCATCCTATTGTTTTCACTTGGACTTGCTAGTCAAAACACTGTTTTTGGCAAGTGGAAAACCATTGACGACAATACTGGAAAACCAAAATCCATCGTTGAGATATATGAATCGAATGGCAAAGTATATGGAAAAGTTATTCAGTTGTTTCGACCTGCTAATGAAGACCAAGATCCGAGCTGTATAAAGTGTAGTGGTAATAAGTACAATAAAAAAATTATAGGTTTAAATGTGTTGGAGAATATGACTAAGTCAGGCGATTCCTATGCAAATGGTACGATTACTGATCCTGAAAACGGCAAAGAATATTCCTGTAAAATGTGGATTGAAGGCGGGGATCTAAAACTTAGAGGTTATTGGGGTTTCTTATACCGCACACAAACATGGGTAAAGGTTCCATAGTCGTATAATAGATAAGTCACTAGATCAGCTAGTAGTGTTGCGATTTTTTACAAGTCTTATCTATTGATATTGTACACTGGCCACTGGATATTTGACTTAGTTTAGTTGATGTAACAAACCTTTGGATCATCAATCACGGAGCAGCGATAGGGATAGAAAGGGTTTGTACTGGGCTGGCAGGTTCATGCTGCTCCTAGCATATCAAAATGTCTTATAACCTGCCAGCCCAGTACCGAAGCGTCAGCGTAGCCCTGAATAGCCCGGGCCGCAGGCATCGCCATTATAATTTGAGTGATCTAATACTTGGATAAATCTATCAACAATATTTTTATTAATTGATATTTTTTTTGATTGATAACTGCAATTATGGATTTACAAAAATCTGATTGATATTGTATTATCCTAGAATAATATTTTGTAACAAAAGGACATATTTTAATTGTGGCTATAGTCTGGTACTATTCTAAAATCATTTCGACAATTGTATCAAAAATCTCTTCAACTTGAGGCTTACAATAATAATCTCCATCAGATCCATAAGCACCGCGATTCGCTTTAGCAGTGATGGTTCTAGGCTTGGCATCGAGGAATTGATAACCTCCTTGCTGCTCTAAGACTTCTTGCATCATATAGGCGGTAGCACCTCCTGGCACATCTTCATCTAAGAACAATATTCTATTGGTTTTTTTAAGCGACTCTACAATCGATGATTCTATATCAAATGGTAAAAGCGATTGCACATCAATAAGTTCTACAGAGATATTCTTATATTGCTTGAGCTTATGCACCGCTTCTTGTGCTACGCGCACACAAGATCCATAAGTCACTAATGTAAGATCCATCCCTGAGATTAATATTTCAGGCATCCCAAGCGCAAGGGTAAATTCACCAAGGTTGTTCGGCAATTTTTCCTTTAGTCTATATCCATTTAAACATTCTACGATGATTGCTGGGTCCTTAGATTGCAACATCGTATTATAAAAACCTGCTGCTTGAGTCATGTTGCGTGGCACGAGTATATACATCCCTCTTAGGCTGTGAATCATCATACCCATAGGTGAGCCAGTATGCCATATACCCTCTAAGCGATGGCCTCTAGTTCTTATAATTAGTGGTGCTACTTGTTGTCCTGCACTGCGATAATGAAGGGTTGCTAAGTCATCCGAAAGTGTTTGTAACCCAAAGAGTAAATAGTCCAAATATTGTATCTCAGCTATAGGGCGAAATCCTCGCATGGATAACCCTATCCCTTGTCCCATGATGGTGGCTTCCCTTATCCCAGTATCGAATATTCTATTGACACCATATTTTTGTTGCAAACCCGCAAATCCTTGATTCACATCACCTATTTGACCTACATCCTCACCAAAGGCCACCATTTCAGGATACTTGCTCAGTGCGACATCAAAATATTTATTGATAATTTCAAATCCATTTATCAAAGGTGAATCATCATTATATTCTGGTTTAATAGCAGGAATTTTTAGTGCCGAATAGTTGGTTTCATTGTAGAGGTGTGTGGTGTATAATGCTTGATTTGTATTGGTCTTATTCGTGTAATATTCTTTAAGAATAGCTTGGTCGGAATTACCACTGAGTTGAAGAATGGTGTTGTGCAAGTTTTCCATTAGCTCTCTCCTGGAGGGATTAATAAGACCATCGAGTGCAAGAATCGCATTCGCAAAATGTTCTTGCTCGCTGCCTTTATCAATGAGCTGATTGTATATTGTCTTCAGCTCATTCATTTCTTGTGTGATCACATCGGTATAACTTTTCCAAGCACTTTTCTTTGCATCATTAGCTTTTTTGATCGATTCATTTTCGATCTCCACTATAGTAGCTTCTGATGCAATATTATTAGAAATTATCCATTGACGCATCAAGAGATTACAGTCATGTGATTTTTCCCATTCTAGTCTTTCTTTTGATTTATATCTTTCGTGGGATCCTGATGTAGAATGGCCTTGTGGCTGCGTTACCTCTTCGATATGAAATATAGCAGGGTGGTGGTGTTTCCTTATCAGTGGAATATGTTTATCGTACATCTCTATAAGTCCTATATAATCCCAAGCTTTTGCTTT
>CAYZQX010000317.1:0-5258 GCA_964480615.1 uncultured Chitinophagales bacterium
TCTGTAATGGTGAAGCTTAGTAATGAAAAGTTTGTGAGCAGTGCGCCTGCTAAAGTAGTGGATATTGAACTAAAGAAAAAAGCGGATACCGAGGATAAGATCAAAATGTTAGAAGATAGTTTGCGCAGTCTATAAGCTGAATAAGGTGGTTTTGTATTTGCCCTTTTAATAGGGCATTTACATTCCAATTATTGCACTTGGGGTTAGGGATGTATTCTAAAACTGGAAATTTTTAGAATAACTGGGATCTGTTGAATAATCAAAAATAGTAAAATTTTTGGCGATGCCTAAAGGCCCGGGCTGCTCCAGGCTACACTGCGTTTCGGTCTTATGCACTAACTCCCTTTTATTGCGCTATATAAAAGCACGGATTATAACGAGTCCGATTACCTACAACATCAGTGAAGGGAGTTAGTGCATAAGACTAAACCATTCCGCATCCCTATCGCTTTAACTGGACACTAGACACGAGTCACTGGATACTGGACGCTGGACTTTATGGAGTTACTGCAACCAGCTTCAGTATAGTAAATCCAAAATAGAATAGCTATGAGTAATTTAGCAGGCCCTATGTAAGCACTTACATTTCATATTGATGATGAGAGCTTTTCTTTTTTACTAAACAGCAGATATTTTTGTGCCTATACTTTGTAATTACAATTTCTAAAATGCTTAATAATAAAAGATGTCGGAGTTGTAGAGCAAGCCCTTGCTACATTATTACTTTTGCTATACTTACATTAAGAGACCATCACTGTTGATCTAAAACAAATGCCAATAAAACATTTTGCAATTAATGCAATTAGACCAATTTCGGAAGGGGTATTATGGAAACTATTTTCTGAGATGTAATGCTTTAGTTCTAGCGAATGCCCTAATGCCTTGATGTGAAAGTGTAGCACCTATACCGCTGTGTTTGCGGCCACTCCAAGGCAACGCTGCGCTTACTCTATCACAGCAGTTCCAATAACCTGTGCCAGTATTCATCGCACGTAAAATTTCATTTGCACGGTTTTCATTGTGTGCATATACACTTGCAGTGAGTCCATATACGGTATCATTCATCAGGGTGATGGCCTCTACATCATTAGCTACTTTCATTATGCCGATAATGGGGCCAAATGATTCTTCAGTCATTACCTGCATGCTGTGATTGACATCTACTAATACTGTGGGCATATAGTAATAACCTACACGATCAGCCTTTGAACCACCACATAATAATTTTGCCCCTTTTGAAATGGCGTCGTCCACTTGTGACTGTAAGAGCCTCAATTGTGCAGGTCGAGATAAGGGTCCTAAGTAAGTATCAGGCCATAGTGGGGAATCCATCTTCCAAGAAAGAACCTCTGTGAGAAAGTGCTGTACATATTCATCATAAATTTTTTCATGTACATAAATCCTTTCCACTGCACAGCAGGATTGTCCATTATTGTAAAATGCGCCATCGGCAGTACCTTGAGCCACCGACTTAATATCTAATATTTCATCTGTGATATACAAAGGATCTTTGCCGCCTAATTCTAATTGACAAGTAACCATTTTAGGCGCAATTTTATTGTATATGTAAGCACCCGTCTTATACGACCCAGTAAAAAAATATCCGTCAAAATCAGCATCGAGCAATTGCTCGCCTACCTTAGCATCACCAATAGCAATATGAAATACATCTTCAGGGACACCTGCCTTGATAAGGTATTGGCGTATGAGTAGTCCAGTTAGACTAGCATATTCTGATGGCTTGTACATAATAGTATTGCCTGCTAATAAGCCAGGCACTATTACATTAATCCCTACAAGGTATGGGTAATTCCAAGCAGATATGTTGCAGATTGTTCCTAGAGGTTCATAGGTTATTTTTTCAGTAATTTTATCATCTTCATACATTACCTCATCTGATAAATAACGGCTAACATTGTTTACTAACCAATCGATCCTTGTTCTTGCACCATTAATTTCATTGATTGATTGCGTAATAGGCTTACCCATTTCCGTGGTAAGGGTGTAGGCTATCTTATCCTTGTTTTCATTTAATAATTCCGAAAAGGCCTTTATTATCGCTATCCGATGTGCTAGTGTAGTAGCAGCCCAAGATTTCTGTGATGTGTGCAGCTCATTAATCTTTGTTTGAAGCTGTTCCTTAGTGTCTTCTTGGAGATCTACAATGGGTTTCTCGGTGGCAGGATTAATGATTTTCATTTTTGGGCTTTTTAATAAAATAATTTTCAGGATTTATCCCTACTAATTTGGAATGATGAATTGATAAGCGGATTTCCAAGAATATAAAAGAGCGCGTATATCCAGTGATTATTTTTCATATAGAATGCGCATCAGCCCTTGGAGTGTATTATACCTCGCTCAATTTACAAAGATAATTTTATTTAGCTTATTGGTTGTCTTTTTTATTGAACCACACTGCCCTTAAAAAAGTTTCCTTGATACCTATAGCAAGTGGATCATTGCTGGGATTCATTCGCTCTGGATGCCATTGTACCAAGAGCATAAATGGCTTGTCTTCAGGGTCTTTCCATTCCATAGCTTCAATCACCTTGTCTTCTGAATAAGCTATAGGTCTTAATTGAGGACTTACAGCATCGATGGCTTGATGATGGGCACTGTTGATTACTAAGCTGCTATTCGGAATAAGCGGTTTTAATAGGCTATCTTCTAGTACTTCTACTTTGTGATAGCAATCATCTTTATCGCTAAGCATACTGTGGTTATTGTATTTCCAAGTTTCGAGATCAGGTATGAGCGTGCCACCAAGAAATACATTGGTCAACTGCATCCCTCTACATATACCTAAAAAAGGAATTTTTTTATTCTGTATCAACTCCAATATCCCCCATTCAAAATCATCACGCTCTTTATCTCTATAACTTGAAATATATTGTTCGTATTCCTCCTTGTTATAATATTCTGGATCTATATCCTCTCCACCAGATAAAACAATTCCATCGCAGGCTATTACTTCTTGTACACGTGTAGTATCCATATTGAGATTGACTACCTCTATGCCTTCGATCTGATTAAACCAGCTTTCATAAGTAGCAAATTTTTTGCAATCTGTAATACCAATTTTTAATGATTCCATATTGAGCGCAAAATTAAAAACAATTATGAGATCAGTTTGATTTTTTCTTTTATTTAATTCAGTTTATTTGTGATCAACTTCTCTAAATTTATGATTCTATAACAATTACATTTATAAATGCAACAATTTTTGTACCTGTTTAATAATATTTAGACTCGGAATTTGTCGATTGGGTACATTAGAATTCAAACGGCTGAAACTGATAAAGATCGCTTTGCGAGCAGATAAAATAGCGACACAGTAATCCTAATAATATTGAATTAGAAACTAAGTGGGGCTTGCTAAATAACGCCAAGATCTTTTGTTATAATGGATTTTAGAATTTGTAAGTGCAAAGATTATACAAAATAATTTCTGTGTTACAGTAAAGATGCTTGTGTCATAAATATGAAATGGGGTCAATAAAACATTGCTCAATCAATTTGCATTTGCGATAGGGATAGATGCAAACCAAGCCTTCGTGCAGGTTTTTGTTCCTATAGAAAAAACTATGGTATCACAAGCAATCAAGCTGTAGCGCAGATTCTTGCTACCTATAGCAAAAATAAAGTTGCAAGCAACCCTGACCGCAGGCATCGCAATTATTGTATCAATCTTTGCATTAAAGCCCGTCACAAATAAGAGAAGACTTCTACACTAGAGAAATAATTTCCCTATTCTATTAATACTAGTCGCCGGTACTGAATATGTACCTGATAATATTAGCGCCCATTTTGAGTGCCATAATGTGTTTCTCTATGGGATCATTATGTACTTCAGGATTTTCCCAGCCATCACCTAAGTCGGTTTCATAAGTATAGAGCAATAGTAGCCTGCCATCTTTTATAATACCAAATGCTCGAGGTGAATTGTTGTCGTGCTCATGGATCTTAGGAATTCCATTAGCAAAATCATATTTTTGATGATAGATAGGATGATTAAAAGGGATCTCCACTAATTCTTCACCTGGAAATATTTTTTTTATGGCTGGTCTTACAAACTTATCCATACCGTAATTATCATCGATGTGTAAAAAACCGCCTGCAAGGAGATAGGTCCTTAGATTTTCGGCTTCGAGATCTGAAAACACTACATTCCCATGTCCTGTCATGTGAATAAATGGAATGCCAAAAATTTCAGTACTTCCCGCTTCTACAGTTATCGGTTCTTCACCTATATCCATACCCAATTCTTTGTTGCAGAATTTTATTAAATTAGGCAGGGAAGTAGGGTTGGCATACCAGTCCCCACCGCCGTTATACTTGAGTAATCCAAATCGAATACTGCTCTCTGGCATAGCCCAACTAATGCTAAAAAAAGCCAAAATGAGCATTACGCAAACTAAATGTATTTTTGTGCTTTGCATGCTGCAAATATACGGCAGACTGCATTCAGATGTGTTTATTTATTGTTGTATGCAAGGAAAGACAAAGAAGATTTATTTTTATTTAATACTTACCCTTTTTGTTTTAGGGTTGATTTGTGGCCTGGTGGGCGTTTATTTTATATACTTCCCCAATACAACTGCTGGAAGCTCGGCAGAAGGCCACGTTATTTATATCCCATCTAAAGCCAGTTACGAGGATATAAAAAAAATTCTTGAAGAACAGAAAATTTTGAAAAACTCGTTTACTTTCGATAAAGTGGCGAAACTGATGAAGTATGATAAGAATTTTAAGCCTGGCAAGTACCATATTGAAAAAAATTGTAGCAATAGAGAACTTATTCGCTACCTGCGTGCGGGAATACAAGATCCTGTAAATATCACCATAAATTCTTATAGGTCTATGGATTCCATTGTGAATCTGGTAGGAAGAAAACTTGAAGCCGATACTGCTAGATTGCGAGAGCTGCTCATGAAAGATGACTTCCTTACGAATTATGGGTTTAAGAAGGAAGACATAATGTCCATGTTCCTAGCGGACACTTATAAATTTATGTGGAATACCGATGCTACACAATTTTTGGATCGCATGAATTCCGAATATAAAAAATTTTGGAATCAAGAGCGCACAGGATTAGCCACTAGCATGGGGCGTAGTCCATTGGAAATTATTTCGCTTGCCTCTATCGTGCAGGAAGAAACAATGAAGAATGATGAAATGCCAACTGTAGCTGGGGTGTATCACAATAGATTGCTCAAAGGCATGAAATTACAAGCGGATCCTACTATTAAATTTGCGCT
>CAYZQX010000318.1:0-5248 GCA_964480615.1 uncultured Chitinophagales bacterium
AGGGGTAGGGGTCTCTGTTTTATTGCCAAGATCTGTATTGGACCTGCCGTAGTCGTAAGATGGTGGAAGCCCTAATTCAGGGTTAACACCTTGTAGCTTGGCAAAATAACTGTGAAAATAATTCATGTCAGTCATATAGTCGGTTACATAATAGGGTTTTTCAATAATAAAGCGCTTATTGCCAATATCGAATCCAGCGATCACTATGGGCACATTCAATCCCTTGGCTATATGGTAAAAACCAGACTTCAATTTATCGACCTTGCTCCGCGTTCCTTCAGGTGCAAGGACAAGGATGAATTTTTCGTGTTTGGCAGCTTCACTGACGACCTGCTCAACAAGGTTATTGCTCTTGCTCCGATCTACAGGAATTCCCCCTAATGCCCTAAAAATAAAGCCAAATGGCGGCTTAAAAAGGGTATGCTTACCCAAAAAATTAGCCTTAAAATTAAGGCCATAAGCAGCCTGCCCAATCATACCATAAGGGAAATCGAGGTTACTGGTGTGCGGCCCCGCAATAACTACGTATTTTTTTAGGTCGGTAGGAAAGCTACCCTCCATTTTAATGCCCAATATCTTGAGCAAAAATTTTCCTATTATTGTCCACATAAACCGCAAATTTAAAATTATTAATAATTTAACGACCGATTTTGGAATATTGTATCATAGATATTGAAACTACCGGAAGTTCAGCAAATTTGCATAGAATTACTGAAATAGCCATTTTTAGGTATGATGGTCAGCAATTAGTTGACCATTATGAAACACTCATTAATCCCGATCAATGGATACCTGAATTTATAACTTCACTCACTGGCATTACTAATGAGATGGTTCAAAATGCCCCTTTTTTTTATGAAGTAGCTGAGCGAATTTTAGGGATTACTGAGCAAACTATCTTCGTTGCCCATAATGTGAACTTCGACTATAATTTCATCCGACAAGAATTTGCAAGAATCAAACACAATTTCATAAGAAAAAAGTTGTGCACAGTTAGGCTTGCGAGAAAAATATTTCCGGGATATAGTTCCTATAGTCTTGGCAGCATTACTAAGTCATTGAACATAGAACACAATAACAAACATAGAGCAGGTGGAGATGCGCAAGCTACATTGATCTTATTTGAAAAATTGTTGCGTGCTGATGTAAAAGGAAACATACAATCTTCCTTAAAGGTAAGTACCAAGGAACAAATATTGCCGCCTAACTTACCCGAAGAATCTTTCCATAAAATTCCTGAGATTGCAGGGGTCTATTATTTTAGAGGCAATAAGTCACAAATACTTTACATAGGCAAGTCAATTAATATCCGCAAGCGATTATTACAGCATTTTGCTCATTGGTCCAAGTCTGGAAAAGGATTGTTTCAAGAAGTATTTGATTTTGATTATGTTGCCTGTGGCAATGACCTCGTAGCCAGCTTAATGGAAAGCGCGGAGATCAAAAAATATTGGCCGCCTTATAACAATGCACAAAAGCTTGTTCTCAAAAAAATTGCGATCATCTCTTATACCGATCAGTCTGGATTTCAGAGATTAGGTATTAGCAAGAATGCAAACAATGAATCACAAATTTTGAGTTTTGGAAAACTGGTTGAGGCTAGAAATTTTTTATATTCCCTATCTGCAAAACATAGGATATGTCCAGTGTTATGTGGTTTGCAAAATCACATTGAAACTTGTAGAAATGTGGAGATGGGTACTTGTATTGGTGATTGTAAGACAGCTCCTAAGCGCGATGCACACAATGAAACAATACAGCAAGCACTCAATGAACTACCAAGCGAGTCGATCTCTTATATCATCTTAGAAAAGGGTAGGGAGGAAGATGAGCTTGCTTTTGTATTAGTCGAAAATAGCCGTTATTTGGGATATGGTTTTGTTGATAAGTCAACACCACTTCACAGCATTGAAGACTTTAAAAATTATGTAATACCTCAAGCCGATAACAAAGATGTGCATTACATCTTAAATACCTACCTGAAAAAATATCCTAAGCGCATAAAGTATTTTTGACTTTATTAGTTTCGGATGTGGGTCAATGAATGGCCATGAAGATTAATTTTCATTATTGAGATTATTCATTATCAATCAATCATTTATTTACAACATATATTAAAGCAAATACAGACTTATTTATTCTAGCTTTTATAAGATTAGAATGATATAACTACAATAATTATTTTACTATTTTCAAGTTTTTTTCATCCCCTCACAACAACTTATTTCACTACAATACCTTCTTTAGCTAAGTGATGATTGACTAATGAATAGACTGGCTGCTTAATTATATTGCCAATTTTCAGCTTATGTACTTTGCAGGCGTGCTGTAGCAGGTCTTCAAAATAATAGGCTATGGATCCAACAAAATGTACGGGCACTTCGCGGTGGTTTTCATAACACCATATATGTATTCTTATAAAATCACTAAATCCTTGATAGATCATTTCACGCACCCCTTCATCATCGCGCAGGCCAGAAAGAAACCGCATAAATGAGGCTAAATATACATTGGCATTCGGCTTCATATACACATTCTCAAAAATTTCTTTCTTGGATAGATTGTAGTGATCTTGAAAATTTTTGTGCATTTTTTGTGGCAATCTATTGTATAGAAAAGCAGCAAGTAGTTTCTTGCCAAAATATGCTCCTGATCCTTCATCACCAAGTATATAACCTAATGCAGGCACCTTTTCTATGGTTTTTTCGCCATCAAAATAGCAAGAGTTTGAGCCAGTGCCAAGGATGCATGCCATACCTGGCTTACCTTCGCAGGTGGCGAATGCCGCACCCGACAAATCGTGATCTACATTCACTGTTGACTGTGGAAATATTTCTAAGATCGCTTTTCTAATAATGGTGTTAAACTCTGGGCTTGAACAGCCTGCTCCATAATAAAATACTTTATCTACTTTATGTGTATATTCTGTAAGCCCGGCTTCGCGCATCTTGCTTGCAATAAGCTCTGTGCTATGGAAAAATGGATTAAAGCCCATTGTGCTTATCAAGGTTTGTTCTTGCCCATCAGTTACTACCCAGTCGCACTTGGACGAGCCACTATCAGCTACTAATATCATATATTCTTAAATATTTTTGGTCAAACTTAATGTAAAATTGCCATATCGGCAATTTCCTGCTCTGATTTTATTTTATACAGCGACGAGGTGTTTGTCTAAGTAGGGATATAATTGTTTCTCAGGTAGGCGATGGTAGCTTCTTCTTCTGATCCAGGTTTGAAATTTTCATAGGCAGGCCATGCGCTTTCAGGAGGCAAACTCATCAGTATAGATTCTGTTCTTCCACCGGTTTCAAGACCAAATTTAGTTCCTCGATCATATACTAAATTAAATTCTGCATAACGACCGCGTCGGAATAGCTGAAACTCTTTTTGCGTTTTTGTATAGGGCAAGTCAAGGTATGGTTTTATAATGTCGATATAGGTGGATGCGAAAGCAGCTCCTAGTGCCTTTACCAAGCCCCATATCGCTTCAAAATCAATATCCTGTCCAGGGACAATATGATCAAAGAAAATGCCGCCTATGCCCCTCGTTTCTTTTCGGTGTTTAATATAAAAATAGGAGTCCGCCCAAGGTTTGTATTTTGTATAAAAACTTGGATGATGTGCATCGCAAATTTGTTTTACACGATCGTGAAATTTTATAATATCTTTATTGACAACATAGATCGGTGTAAGGTCAATCCCACCACCAAACCATTTCGTACCATTGTTCATTTCAAAATATCTCGTGTTAAAGTGTATAATGGGTACTAATGGACTTTTGGGATGTATAACGATTGATGTGCCTGTAGCATAAAATTCAGAAGCTTCCCCTTTAATCTCCATATTCAGAAAACCAGGGATTGGACCGTGCACAGCCGAATAATTAACCCCAGCTTTTTCAAATATCTGGCCATCAGCCAGCAAGCGGGTCAGGCCACCGCCACCTTCCGGACGATCCCACTTGGTCTCAACAAATTGAGCCTGTCCATCTATCGCCTCTAAATCATTGCATATAGACAATTGGATGGATCTAAACCAATTGGAAATTTCTTCTTTATTCATAATTTTTAAATTATGTGTGCAAATTTAGTATGTATTCATGAATTTCATTTTATTTTGCACGCAAGATTTCTGTAATGATTAATATTCGTATAGCTGGCGTCCCTGAACATTTTAATATCCCATGGTATTTAGCTTTGGAGACTCATAAGTTCACTGCACAAGGCATTGATCTGCAATGGATTGATGTACCTGAAGGGACAGGCAAAATGAATAAGATGTTGAGAGAGGGTGACGTGGATATGGCGGTAATTCTTACCGCAGGTATTGCAGTGGATATCGATAAAGGCAATCCATCGCGCATCATACAAGGATTTGTAAAATCACCACTTATTTGGGGTATTCATACCAGACCGGGGTTTGAATGGAATAGCCTTCAAAGCATAGCTGATGGGCGGATAGCGATTAGTAGAAAAGGCTCGGGCTCTCATTTTTTTCCATTGATGATTGCTGATGAAATCGGTATCGATCACAACTTATTGAACTTCGTTGAAGTAGGTACCATACATGCTGCTGAGCAAGCATTTATTAACAACGAAGCAGATATATTTTTATGGGAAAAATTTATGACGGAACCCTTAGTCAATAAAGGCTCCATGCATTTTAATGGCGAATGGATACCTCCTTGGCCAGCATTTGTACTAGTATGCAATGAACAATTTGCAATACATAATCAAAAGCATATTAAAACACTTCAAGCAGTCATTAATCGCACTTGTAGGTATTGGATGAGGAATAGAAATGCACCGAACATAGTTGCTGAAAGATATAAGCTCGATATTGAAAAAGCAAATGAATGGTTTCAGCACACGAAATGGTGTACTACACACACCATCTTTAAACCAGAGATTGAGAATATGCTTGCGAAACTTTATAATGCGGACTTCATCACCAAGCCTTTGACGACTAATGATGTTTGCGTCAACTTTGCGAATATCAAAGATCGTCCAGGTACAATCTATTAATTATAGCCCTTGTGAAACCAATCTATTCAAGATATGGATCTAGTTTAATACGTATTAGTATAGAAAAGCAAATGAATACTATGTACACTTTTTTATTAATTTGGGCGATGCCTCCGGCCCGGGCTATGCGGGGCTACGCTGACGCTTCGGTACTGAGGTGGCGGACTTTCTTCAGGTAATTTAGAATAAGCCGAAAGCCCGCCACCTCAGTACAAACCCCTTCT
>CAYZQX010000319.1:0-5218 GCA_964480615.1 uncultured Chitinophagales bacterium
ACAGGGTGGTCAGGATGCCGTTACGATCGGTGCTACTGTTAATCCCTTCATGAACTATCGCCACAACAGAATTTTTTGGAGCAATATCGGTATTTTCCAATTGGGCTATTTAGGTCAAAAAGCAACCGATGGCGATTTTGGATTCAACAAGAACTTAGATGAGTTATTGATCAAATCAGAATTTAACTACAAGATCAATAACAAAATTTATTCAAGTACCAGTTTGGATTTTGACTCCCAGTTTTTAAAAACTAAGGATCCGAATTACGATTCTATTAATGGTAGTATTGATTATGTATCTAAGTTTTTCAATCCTGCTATCATCACTTTTGGTACTGGTATCAGCTATATCCCTAAAGACTGGATCAAGGTATCATTTAAACCATTAGCAATCCGTTCCACAATCTATACCGAAGAAGCATTAGCACAAAATAACTTAGGCTTTAAAGATACAATTGGCAATAAAACTAAATTCTCTAGCACAACTTTTGGTGCATTGGCTTCAGTAGGTATCAACAAAGAAGTTTACAAAGGAATAACTTATGGTTCAGTGCTCGATGTGTTCTTAGATTACAATGCGCTTGGCGGATCTGAGCGCATCTTAAGAAAACCTAGTGATGGTGGCACTTCTGCTTACAATGTAATAAAATCAGAAGGATTTAGCAATGCATTAGATGTAAACTGGATTAATACTTTAGGATTTAAGATTAGCAAGTATCTAAGTGCGAATGTTGACTTTGCACTCCGTCGTTTCCCACGTACTGAGAGCAAAGATTGGCAGAGGAGATTCGGTTTTGGTGCTGGTTTAGGCTACCAATTCTAATACAAATCGCATTTATTTCTCTAATATTGTATTATTATTGAATCAATATTATATATTTGCATAAAATTTACAATAATGTCCTAATCACATAGGATAAAGATAAAGTGAGCCTTCATTGATTGTTGGCTCTAAGGTGGGAGCCGGTCTCAGTAGTAATACAGGGATCGGTTTTTTTTATTTAATAAAGTCACCATAGCCTATTCATAACTCATTAAGGTTAAAAGAGACTTGCTCAATAACACAATATAATTCGATTTACTTAGCAATAACTAAAGTCTAACAAACACTGCTTATTACTATCAAATTTTCAAGCAACAATTTTTGATTATTGGTTGCATCGAAATAGCACTATTTCGAAAATGACCTTAGTTTAAAATGATCGCTATTAGGAGTTGTTGCTTACATTTGTGCTAATAATTACAATTATGTCAAAACCTTCCTTAGCTAGTGGTACAAGAGATTTTGGTCCAGAGATTATGGCCAAAAGAAACTATATAATAGAGATAATCAAGCGAAACTTTGCGCTTTATGGGTTCCAACCATTAGAGACTCCCGCTATGGAAAACCTCACTACATTAATGGGTAAGTATGGAGAGGAAGGAGATAAGTTATTGTTTAAGATCATTAATTCAGGCGACTATTTGAGCAAAGTGAGTGATGAGGTGTATACATCTCGTGATGCCAAAAAGCTATTGACCAAGATCAGTGAAAAGGGATTACGCTATGACCTCACTGTTCCATTCGCACGTTATGTGGCGATGAATCACTCCAACCTGCCAATACCCTTTAAGCGCTATCAGATACAGCCTGTTTGGCGTGCTGATAGGCCTCAAAAAGGCCGATACAGGGAGTTTTATCAGTGTGATGCGGATGTGATAGGATCGGAAGGTATGCTCAATGAGGTGGAACTATTACAAATCATTGATGATGTATTCTCAATGCTCAAGATGAAGGTTGTTATTCTAGTCAATAACCGCAAGATACTGGATGCTATCGCAGCAGCTATGAATGCCACTCCTATGTTTGCCGAAGTTGTAACTGCCTTAGATAAAATTGACAAGATAGGTTGGGAAAAAGTAGCTGAAGAAATTGAACAAAAAGGTGTAGAAAATGAGGGTATAAAAATACTGGAAAACATTGTAAAATTTCAAGGAAGCAATAGTGAAAAAATAGCACTGCTAAAAACACAAATCACAGGCAGTTCCATCGGTGTGAAAGCCATTGAAGAAATAGAAGAACTATTTGCCTATCTTCAATCCCTTACATTTGCAAATGAGTTGAAATTTGATTTATCGCTTGCAAGAGGTCTAAGTTATTATACTGGAACAATATTAGAAGTCAGGGCTGTAGATGTACAGATGGGAAGCATCACAGGTGGTGGTCGCTACGATAATCTTACTGGTGTGTTTGGATTGAATGGCATGAGTGGTGTAGGCTTCTCATTTGGGCTCGACCGTATATATGATGTGATGGAGGAATTAAACTTGTTTCCTATGCGCATACTTGCCAGCACCAGAGTCTTGTTCATTAACTTTGATTACGAATCGCAACAGTATGCCTGTGGATATGTACAAGAACTCAGAAAAGCAGGTATTGCAGCCGAAATTTTTCCTGACATGGCGAAACTCAAAAAACAGATGCAATATGCCAATGATAAAAACATCCCATACGTAGTGATGATCGGTGAGGAAGAGAGAAAAGAAAACTATCTTTCAGTAAAAAATATGATTACAGGTGAGCAAGAAAAAAAGAGCTTTGAAGGGCTAAAAGAAATGCTTGGCGCATTCTAAGTTCATTGTTTTGTGAGGTGCAAAAAAAATTAGTATATATATCTTCACTAGTCAAAGACTATTCCTGTATTGTGTTGCTTATTCTGTAATACAAAATTATCTGCACCAATAATAGGGCAAGGTCAATAATATGAAATTATGGGATTGTGGCGATGCCTAAAGGCCCGGGCTATTCTAGCTTTTTGTTTTCTTTTGGTGAGCCAGAATCATCGCCACCATTTTTGTAATATTGTTTAATTTGGTGGCTCGATTTATCTCCTATCTTTTAGGAGGCATTGAGTACACCTATATACATCACCGTCAAGATATAAGTATTGCATACTCAGGACAGTGTTCATTATAATGCCTGCTAAAAGGATATCCGCTGCTATCCCTATCGCTTATTTACGATTCAAGATTCCCCAATATTTGATTCACAATTCTAATCTATCTTGTGTCCAATATTACGTACTTAATGTGCCTTATCTAGTGTAACTAAAACCTTGTTTCGAATTCACAATTAGTTGGGCAAGTAAGTTTGAATTTACTCGCAGTATTCAGTTTATAATTGGCAGAGTTAATATTCAAACTCATCGATTGCTAAGACATAACAGCAATTAGGCAAGCTCGAATTAGATCAGTAGCAATGATTGTTATTTTGTACTGATTGTTATAATAGCAAAAAGCCTCTGTATTACTGTACAGAGGCTTTTTTTTAGGATGAATATCCCATCTTGTGTCGAGCGAGGAAGTGTAGAATCCAATTAACTGATCCTACTACATCATTAACCTTCCCTACGTTTTTCTTTGATGCGTTTTAACTGTCGGGCAGTGGCATCAACGGCTTGGTCTAGTGCTTCCTCAAACACTTTACTGTCTTCGCGGACAAAGATTTGTGAGCCAGGTATATTAAGTTTAATTTCAACTTGCTTGTCCTTAATATGACTTGACTTTCCATCTATTTTAAAATAGACAGTCGCATCGATAATGCGATCATAAAAATGGGTTAGCTTTTCAAGCTTGCTCTGTGCTAAGTCCATCAATTTTTGGTCGGCAGTAAATTGTACTGCCTGAATAATAATCTTCATACACGTTACGCTTTAGGATGTGATTGTGAATAAACTTTTTTTATTTTTTCTATACTATTATGTGTATATACTTGTGTAGCTGCTAAGCTACTGTGACCTAACAATGATTTAATAGCGTTTAGATCCGCACCATTATTTAATAATGTGGTGGCAAATGTGTGTCGCATCACGTGTGGATGTGTATGAGTAGCGGTGGTAACCGTGGCTAATTGTGTTTTCAATAATCTATGAACGAAATTGGGATACAAGTTTTGACCTTTATCTGTTCTCAACAATGCAAACGATGATTCTGTTCCAAAGATTTCATTCCTTTTGGTTAAATATTTCTTAATAAGAATACTTAGATTATTGCTAATATGTACGATGCGTTCCTTATTGCCTTTGCCCAGTATCCGTATTTGATTTTGAGCCAAATCCAGTTGTTTATCACTCATATTAATCAGTTCACTCAAGCGAATACCAGTTTCAAACAATAAGGTAATGATGATTTGATCTCTTAATCCATCGTGCTCTTCATTGTAATAGTGATTACCTAAAAGATTAGTTACAGTTTCAGCTTCAATGGTTTTGGGTAATCGTTTTGGGAGCTTAGGAAGTATTAATGCAGCCGTTGGGTTTTGATCTATAATGCCTTTGCGCAATAGAAATTTATAAAATGATTTTATTGAGGATATTTTGCGTCTAATGGATTTTGCAGCAATTTTTTCTGACATTAATTGCACAATCCATGACCTTAATAGTGTAGGCTTCGCTTCTTGAATGTCATTTATTTCATACACCACCTTCAAATATTTTGAGAGCTGCTCTATATCGCTACGATAAGCATCCAGTGTATGCTCGCTGTAACGTTTTTCGTGCCGCAGGTAGTTAAAGAAGGACTGAATATACATAATTAGGTGGGTTCGGGGATATTATAGTCGGTTTGTGCTATTGACTAAAAGTCACTATCCCAATTTCGGTCAAAAAATAAGCCAAATATTACAAATCAAAAAAACTATTTTACTATTTCTTATTTTTTATCGGATTCAGCACCTATTTAGGGCTTGCTATACAATTCTGAAATCTTTTATTGTAATAGGTCCTAGCCAGTATATGTGCAAAGGATATTCACACAATCTTATGGGATTGCTGTAAAAAAGCTTGCATCATAAATATGAAATATCGTCTCTTACACAGTGCTCCTTCTAGTTGTTTTAGCGATAGGGATAGCAGCGGATATCCTTTTAGGAGGCATAGTAGTGATTAGATTCTACCAGGTGCGGTACTAAGATTCTGCGATATATAAGTGTAGTGCATGCCTCCTAAAAGATAGGAGCGAATAGCCCGGGCCTTTAGGCATCGCCCAAATTGCATACTTATGAGTTATTTAGCAATCCCTAAGTAGTCAGCTTTTCTCCAAAAATATTGAAATCGGGTCAATTTTTTATGTAAAAAAAAAGCCACCAATTGATTGGTGGCTTTTAATGTGTGTCGGGGTGGTGGGATTCGAACTCACGACCCTCTGCTCCCAAAGCAGATGCGCTACCAGACTGCGCTAC
>CAYZQX010000320.1:0-5179 GCA_964480615.1 uncultured Chitinophagales bacterium
TCCAAGCTATTGAAAGCCCGCCACCACAGCACAAACCCCTCCTATCCCTATCGCTGGCTGCGCGATTTACGATTCACGATTTTGGATTTACGATCCTGAGTTTTTAACACTAGAGATTTCAGTCAAGTGTCCATTATCTAGTGTCTAGAGTCTAGTTAAAGCGATTTGCGATTTTCGATTTAGGATTTACGATCCTGAGGTTTGTTGGAATAACTAGTTAAAGTCTAGCGTCTAGTGTCCAGAGACCAGTGTCTTTTTCGATAATCTAGTTTTTCTTTGCTATGTTATGATTGGTTATGAAACACATCTAAAACTAGCGCTGGTGTTTTACAAATTTAGTCGTAATAAAACCTCCATTTTCCGTATTTATTTTTACAATATATATCCCATTTTGCCATCTAGCAATATCAAATACTTTTTGCTCGGTCAGTAGCATCAATCTGCCTTCGGAATTATATATTTCAATATTGCTAAACAATACATCATTTTTAAGCGCAATTTGATTTACAGCAGGGTTTGGGAACAAGATTCCATCTAATTTGGAATAGGGTATATCTTCGATTCCCGTTGTGTTATTGATTCTAATTTTTGATGCCCCAAAACAATTTTGTGAACTCCTCATCATGTCTAATGTAAATCCACCATCAGGGTATGTCTTAGTTACCGATGAGGTTATAAGACCAGTTTCTAATGAGACCCCTATTATCTCATTCCCATTGCTGAAGTAATAGGTCATGGAATTAGGATCTATAAACGAACCACCTGTAAGATTACCACCAGCTCCGATATTGTTTGGTGACACATAGGTTACTACACCCGTATTTGGATCTATTTTTGAAAGCTTAAATGTAGTAGAATCCACTACATCAATATACTCCATAAATAGACTATCATATTGTGAGGAAATATGATTTTGACGGGTTAATCCATAAATAGAAGTGTCACTACAACTGTATGAAATATTTTCAAATATTGAATAGGGTGGCAGTTGGATAAGAACTTCACTGTATTTAGCCCCTGTATATAAATCTACGCCTATCAATGTGTCAACTGCTGAGTAGTAATACAACATTTGAAATGGATCAATAGAGTTGCCTGCTAAGGTATATAAGTTGCTAAAGGAAGAATTACCTATAATCGTATATTGCCCTGTTTCAGGATTTAGAGAACCAAATCGAATTTGAGTAGAATCCAGCACTTCAATTTCAGCCATTATTGTGCTGTCATAATATGTTGAATAAAAATTATTGGGTAACATTCCATAAATTATTGAATCGCTAGGATTGAATCGAATGTTTTGAAAAGCACTTGAAGGGAGATCTCCAGTAATGGGCGCGTTATTTATTATATCGCCTGAGTTCATGTCAAAAGTTAATAAATTAAACCCACTGCCTATATAATAGCGATTAAGATAAGGATCTATAGTTGCCCCATTCAGATTGATGCCTGAATTGTATTCTGAATTTCCTATATTGGTAACAACACCTGTTATAGGATCTATACTGCCAAGCCTAATAGTAGCGGAATCAAGCACTTCAATTTCTGCCATTAGCGTACTATCATAATAGGAAGAAATATAGTTTTTTCTTACTATTCCAATATTTTGCGAGTTAGCAATATTGATGGTGAGAAGCAAGATGATACATAAAATTGTTTCTTTCATTTTAATCTAATTTCAGGGAATTTATCTGCGCTACAAAGATATTTCAAAAATGTATTTCTGACATTTGAATGGTGGTTAAAAAAGGCAAATACGGCTAACCTATATTGTTGCTGTTTTTATTATATACTCAATTGTTTGCCTAGGCTGTGTGCGACTATTCACCCACACTTGATATTCATATGCATGTCAGGTTGCTTTAGGGTTCAGATTGTTTTTTACCTTATTTCAAATGTAGTAGGTGTATGCTATCATGAGTTCAGGCAGCATTATCGCCTTGAAGAGTTTTCGCCATCCATCATGCCCTTTGTCATATTAGATTTTTCATTGGTTAAGCCTACGGATGAATAGATTTTTCTTGTGACAAATTAATTCGCCATTATATAAGACCAGTAGAGCAGTTAGCGAAACATTCCAAATTTAGGTTCAGAAGCACATGGCATTCTTCATTCTTTGATTTCTAAAAAAGAAGATGGAGCGAAACGCGATTGTTGATTCACAATCAATCTAAGCTTCATAAAGTGGCTTAGCCCCTGCCCAGTTTTTAACCTCAGCAGCTATGCCTGCCTTTAGCGATTCCACATCGGGCTTAGTCAATATTTGATCTATCCAATCTACCACTTGTACTGCTTCTGTTTCCGTCATTCCTCTGGTGGTCATGGCAGGCGTACCTATTCGGATACCTGATGTTACAAATGGTGAGCGGGTATCGAATGGCACCATGTTTTTATTGACAGTGATATGTGCTTCACCTAATACTGCCTCCGCTTTCTTGCCACTAATTTCCTTATTGCTGAGGTCTATTAGCATGAGGTGATTGCTTGTGCCGCCAGAAATGATGTGATAACCGCGCTTAGTAAACTCATCGGCCATGGCACTGGCATTCTTAATTACCTGCTTACAATAAGTGGCGAAGGCAGGCTCTAAATCCTCCCCAAATGCGACTGCTTTAGCAGCTATTACATGCTCAAGCGGCCCTCCTTGTGTTCCAGGGAATACTGCCCCATCCAGCACTTCTGAGAAACTCTTTTTTTCGCCCTTTAGTGTAGTATAGCCCCAAGGATTTTCAAAATCCTGACCGATCATAATTACCCCTCCACGAGGCCCTCTCAAAGTCTTGTGCGTGGTGCTTGTGACTATGTGACAGTGTGGCAAGGGATTCTGTAAGAGGCCTGTAGCGATTAACCCTGCTGGATGTGCGATATCAGCCATAAGCAATGCGCCTACTCGATCGGCAATCTCTCTAAACTTGGCGTATTCCCACTCGCGAGAATAAGCTGATGCACCACATATAATTAATTTAGGCTTCTCCTTCATGGCGATATCAGCGACCTTATCCATATCCACCATGCCAGTTTCCTGTTCTACACTATAGAATGTGGGGCGGTATAGCTTTCCAGAAAAATTTACTGGACTGCCATGGGTAAGATGCCCTCCATGGGAAAGGTTAAAGCCCAGTATTGTATCTCCAGGTTGTAAACAAGCCAGCATCACTGCTGCATTAGCCTGCGCCCCTGAATGCGGCTGCACATTCGCCCAGCTCGCATTAAATAGTTTTTTTAATCGATCTATGGCTATATTCTCGATCTCATCCACCACCTCACAACCACCATAATAGCGCTTTCCAGGAAGACCTTCCGCATACTTATTGGTCAGGATACTGCCCATCGCTTGAATCACTTGGGGACTTACAAAATTTTCAGAAGCTATTAGCTCTATCCCGTATTGCTGACGATTGTGTTCTTTTTGTATTAATTCAAAAATCTTTTGATCAAATGAATAAGATGCCATCGAATGTTTTTTGTTTTTTATTTTTGTACTTATTCTCCATTAGAAGAATAAATTCTTGGGACAAAGGTAATGATAAATTAGTGCTTACTCAATAGTTCAATAATTTACGATTTTAGCCACACAGATCTTGATGGAGATTTATTTTAATTCCCCCTCCATTCAATGTCCTTAGAAACTGCATCAACCCACTAAGCTTAATTAGCTTATCCAATAAAAGCAATATCCTTCTTACTTACATTAGTATTTTCAACACAGGAGTTGGTACCATTGCTTTAACATTTTCAATGAATTTCTCCCTGCCTAACATAATATCAGTAACAAAATACATTGAGTTATCTTGAATTTGTTTCATTAAAAAAACAAATAAAATTAATTTTTAACATTTAGACAAAAATACAAAAAGCGATTTTAAATGATTTTTATTATCTTTACTAATTGAAAAATCAAAACAAATCAACAAATTATGAAAAAAAAATTTTGTTTATTGCTCATTTTCAGTGCTTTATTCCTAGGAATCTCCTCCAGCCTGAGCGCACAATCATTTGCGACAATTAACCAAGCTGGTGAAATTTCATTGGATTTAGAGCTTCCATTACAAGACCGATATTTAATAGATATTAGTCCTTTGGGTTTTGCTGATCCCACCCAAGCTAAGGATTTTCTATATCCAATGAATAATCCTGGGTTAACTATCCGATTTGTCGAAAACAATCTTGTTGAAATCTTTTTGAACCTATCACATCCTTCAACTTTGACCTGGGGTGTTAACGAGTGGAATGCCTACTTACAAAACAAAATTCACCGTATTTAATAACAACCCTTAATTCAAAAAATAAAGATTATGAAAAAAATACTTTCGTTTTTTTTCCTTGCTATCCTAGTTTCATTTAATCTACAAGCACAGTTTTGTGCGCCATTTGATCTAACCAGTGATTGGACTTTCTTTCTGGGAAGTACGGATGGGTCAGTTGATATTTCAGGTGCTCCTAATACACTTGTACTCAATGGTGGAAACAATAATATAGGTACCGGTAGTACTAGTGCCACAGATTGCAGTCTCAATGGATTTGTTAAGGCTTGTATAATATTGTCATCTGATGTTACTATTGCATTTGACTATAGCTATACTACAGTCGATGGAGGAAGTTGGGATCAATTTGGCGTTTGTGTTGATGGAGTTTTCACTTCTATTGTCAACACAGGAAATTTTGCAGCAGGAGCTTACTCCATTTCTCTGTTATCAGGACAAGAGTTTTGTATTACTCAAGCTACATCTGATGGACAATATGGCAATGGTGTAACAACTATTAGTAATTTTAACATGGTCGTGGGTAATGCTACCACTCAGGTAGTGATCAATTCTGAGACCCCTACGATAGGAACGATTTTAATTGATATTACAAACGCAAACACATCAGTATTACCTTTCACACTTTATGTGGATGGTGTAAGTACTGGTGTATCCGTTACTGGAAATGGTACCTATACATTAGGCTCCTATAGTCTAGGAATGTCACACGATATTTCCACTATGATTGGTACTTGTGCGGTACCACTTACCAGTACAGCTGCTGGTGTTAGTTGTGAAGTAGGAAGCGTGGATGCAGGTGTTGACCAAGAAATTTTGGCTGGGAGTAGCGTGGCTCTTACTGCTATATTGGACGAGGTGATTTCCATACCTGGTGGTTTCCAAGTTACTCCTGGAATGGCTAGTTCTTGTGGTATTAG
>CAYZQX010000321.1:0-5170 GCA_964480615.1 uncultured Chitinophagales bacterium
GACCGAAACGCAGTGTAGCCTGGAGCAGCCCGGGCCTGTAAGGCATCGCCATAATCGCATGCTTATGAGTTTTTGAGCAAGCCCTAATCAGTAACAATAGCTCAGCGCAATCGCATAATTTTTCAAGCTGCGGGTCTTGCTGCATCGTTTTGAGAGATAATATATATCTTGTACCCTGATTTATTATTGGATCAATAAAATTGTCAATCAAGGTGAAAATATTTTGTATAGGTCGCAATTATTCGGAGCACGCCAAGGAACTCAACAATGCTATTCCTACTGAGCCGGTTGTATTTATGAAGCCCAATACGGCACTGGTGCATAAGGGTAAACCACTTTATTACCCCGATTTTTCAAATGATATACACCATGAGCTAGAGGTGGTCATACGCTTGTGTAAGAATGGCAAACACATAGCCCCAGAGTTTGCCCACAGCTATTATGATAGAGTGACATTAGGCTTAGATTTCACTGCAAGGGATGTACAGGCCAAGCTCAAGGAAAAAGGATTGCCTTGGGAGATCGCAAAGGGATTTGATCGATCAGCTCCCCTTGCAGAATTTATAATGAAGGAGGATCTTCAATCCCCGGAGGCCATACATTTTCAACTTAAGAAAAATGGGGTAATTGTACAAGATGGAAATACCAAGGACATGCTGTTTTCTATTGACAATATCATAGCTTATATCAGTAAGTTTTTTACATTGCAAAAAGGAGATTTAATATTTACAGGTACTCCATCAGGTGTAGGGCCAGTAGCAATAGGGGATGTGTTAGAAGGGTATATGGAAGGTCAAAAAATATTGCATTGTGCAATTAAATAAAGACTTATTTTGTCTCAATAATTAAGTATAAGAGAATAGTATTAATTGTTAATTTTAGGATGCTTGTAATTTTTTTTTGAGGAAAATGAATTAGTGTAAGATTAACAATGCAAGTTCATTTCATTAATTGTTCTGTATATTAGAAAGTATTAAAGAGGCATTAAATAAATAAAAATTCAAGGGGATAAGAAATCCAAAATTTATCATGGCAAAATCATTAAAGTCAGTTCCAGCTAAAGCCGATTCGAAAATAAAATCGCGGTCTATTTCATCCCAAGCAATATCCAGCGATTTATTAGAGCATGCATACTATCTTATGTCCTGTGCATCGCAGATGGCCATGACCTATGATGATAATAGGAAGGTATGTCAGTATGTACATAGTACATCGAGAGGTCATGAAGCTATACAGTTAGCAATGGCATTTAATATTAAGGAGCAAGATTATTTGTATCCCTATTATAGAGATGAGTCTATGCTATTAGGTTTGGGTTTTTCACCTTATCAACTGATGTTGCAACTACTAGGCAAGGCGGATGATCCTTTTTCAGGGGGAAGGTCCTATTACAGCCATCCCAATTTCCGTGGCAGTGGATTTCCTACCATCCCTCACCAATCTTCCGCTACGGGTATGCAGGCTATACCTGCTACAGGTGCAGCACAAGGAATCGCCTATAAGGAAAGGATGAATATGACTCCTAAGGGACTTGGTGCTATATGTGTATGTTCATTAGGTGATGGGTCGGTAACCGAGGGAGAGGTCGCTGAGGCATTTCAATTTGCCGCATTAAAGCAATTGCCTATAATTTATTTGGTGCAAGACAATGACTGGGGAATATCAGTAAGCAGTGATGAGGCAAGGAGTATGAATGCTTATGAATATGCTGCTGGATTCAAGGGTTTGGAAAGGGCGAGTATTGATGGTTCGAATTTTATACAGGCTTATTACGAGGTAAAAAAAATAGTGGAGTGGGTGAGAAAAAATCGCAAGCCGTTTTTATTACACGCGAAGGTGCCACTATTAGGACATCATACCAGTGGCGTTAGAAAAGAGTGGTATAGGAGTGAGGCTGACTTAAAAAAACACGCGGCACAGGATCCCTATCCAACCTTGCACAATGCCTTGCTGGAGCTGGGCTATAAACCTGCTGACTTAAAAAAAATCAAGGACAAAGCTCTATCAGCGGTGAAGCAAGATTTTGACAAGGCTGTAGAGGCTGCTAATCCGCCTGCTGGCACGGTGATGGATCATATATATGCAATGACACCCATTCTAGAAGAAAATGGCGTGAGAGCCCCTTTAGGTGGCCGTAAAGTGGTAATGGTGGACGCCGCCCTCTATGCTATGGATGAATTGCTGAGAAAACACCCAGAGGCACTGTTTTATGGTCAGGATGTGGGTCGTCGGTTAGGTGGCGTATTTAGAGAAGCAGCGACACTAGCAGAGAAATATGGCGATGATCGCATATTTAACACCGCTATACAAGAAGCCTATATCGTAGGTTCTACAGCAGGTGTCGCAGCAACGGGACTAAGACCCATTGTAGAAATACAATTTGCTGATTATATATGGCCATCCATTAATCAATTAGTCACGGAGCTCTCTAAGTCATGTTACCTCTCTATGGGTAAATTTCCTATCGCATCGCTGATCAGAATACCCATAGGTGCTTATGGTGGTGGCGGCCCTTACCATAGCGGTTGTATAGAGGCTAGCCTAATGCCTATCAATGGGATTAAAGTGGTATATCCTAGCAATGCCGCGGATATGAAGGGCTTGCTTAAAGCGGCCTTTTATGATCCCAATCCTGTTATTATGTTTGAACACAAGGGCCTCTACTGGTCTAAAGTGCCAGGTACTGAGGAGGCTAAAACAATAGAGCCCAGCGATGATTATGTAATTCCCTTGGGGAAGGGAAGAATCGCACTCCACGCCAACCCCGAAAAAATTAAAAATGGCAATACCTTGGTGATCATTACTTACGGTATGGGCGTACATTGGGCATTGAATGCTGCATTGGCATTTCCTGAACGCATCGAAATTGTAGATCTCAGAACCTTAAAGCCACTGGATGAAGAATTGATCTATGAACGCGTAAGTCAACATGGAAAAGTAATCCTGCTCACCGAAGAGCCAGTAAGCAATAGCTTTATTGAAGCAATAGCCGGAAAAATTGCCGCCAATTGCTTTGAACAACTTGATGCGCCAGTGAAAATTATGGGATCATTAAACACTTCAGCGATCCCGCTGAATGTAGAGCTGGAAAAAGAAATATTGCCGAATGTTTCTAAGGTGGAACAAGCAATTAGTGAATTGTTGAGCTATTAATAAAAAATAGGGTGTAAAAATTAACAGAGCGATGAAGACTATGCCAAGGTTTGTGATTGCCTTTAACTTTAGTTTGCTAGCAATGGGCATTAGCATGAAAATTTATTATTCATTATGATTCTATTTCCGAATGCGAAGATTAATATTGGGTTACAAGTAATCAATAAAAGGCCTGATGGGTATCACAACATTTATTCATTGTTTTATCCTGCACCTTGGCATGATGCACTCGAAATAATCCCTTCAAAAAAATTTGAGATTAAAATCTTTGGCAATAAGATTGAAGGAGACATAAAGGATAATATTTGTTATAAAGCTTGGCAAATAATTCATGATGCCTATAAGATCGATCCTTGTGCGATCTTATTATTAAAACAAATTCCGTCAGGAGCAGGATTAGGGGGCGGATCATCAGACGGCGCATTTTGCTTGCGATTATTCAATGACTTTTATCAACTCAAGCTAACACTTGAACAGTTAAA
This sequence comes from uncultured Chitinophagales bacterium, assembly GCA_964480615.1. GTDB lineage: Bacteria > Bacteroidota > Bacteroidia > Chitinophagales > UBA2359 > CAYZQX01. The sequence continues at coordinate 3,636 of CAYZQX010000321.1, forward strand.
AGCATTTGCATTACAGCTAGGGAGTGACTGTCCATTTTTTATTGACAATAGCCCAAAACTTGTCAGTGGGCGAGGAGAAATCTTAGTTGATCACAGCTTGCGGCTCACTGGAAAAAAGATATTGATCGTAAAACCCAATGTACATATAGCAACTGCTAAGGCCTATCAATTGCTTGATCTTAAAACGCCAAAATACGATTTACTAGCGGCCTTTGCGATGCCCATCGAAACTTGGCAAGCCACGATTGTCAATGACTTTCAAGCTCCTATGGAACAACTGTATGGCGTGCTTGCGGAGCTTAATTATCAGCTTGGACTTAGCAAGCCATTGTATTATGCTATGAGTGGCAGTGGTTCCGCCTATTATGCTTTTTACGAAGATAGTATGAAGCTCGATCAAGGTTTGTTAGCTTATATTAAACATAAAAATTATCCGTTTATATATAAAGATTCATTTTGAAAGAAGTTTTAAAATTAAATTACAAGAGCTACGGATCTTCTGATCGTCCTGCTATGATAATTCTACATGGTTTATTTGGTATGCTGGATAATTGGCAGACATTAGCTATGCGATGGGGAGCTGATTATTGTGTATACACCTTAGACTTGCGCAATCATGGCCGATCTCCACATAGTGAAAATATCGACTACTATCTGATGGCTGATGATGTACATGCTTTTTGTCAATCACATTACTTACATGATATAATTTTGTTAGGACATTCCATGGGTGGTAAAGTTGCTATGCAGTTAGCTACCGAATATCCATCCTTAGTTCATCGATTAGTGGTCGTGGATATAGCACCTAAGACTTATCCAGCTGGTCATGATCAAATACTTTCAGCCATTGAATCCCTACCTCTTGATCGCATTGGCTCACGAAAAGAGGCAGCGGATTACTTAGCAGGCTTTCAGTTAGAAGAAAGTGTTGCTCAGTTTATCTTAAAAAACTTATACCGTACTGATCAAGGTAAATATAATTGGAGGATGAATTTTAATGTTTTAAAAAGGCATTATGATGAAATTCTAGTAAATCCTTTAAATCCATTTTTGCAATTCAATGAGCCTACTTTATTTATTAAGGGAGGACAATCCGAAAATTACATAAGGCTACAAGATACAGCGATGATTCAGGGCTATTTTTCGAATAGCAAGATTGTTACCATTCAGGGAGCAGGACATTGGGTACATGCTGAAGAACCAGAATTGTTTTACAATACGGTGAATGATTTTTTGAGACTCAATGGTTAGCATTATTATTTGCCGATGCTGATACGATATTGTTCTAATAATTCTCAATTAAAATGTCGTTACCAAAGGTTATAAATTATTCTTTGTAGCGATACTTGTGGTCTTGGCAATCACTGGTTTTTTGGATAATCTTTTTTGGATAGCTAGAATATGAACAACCTTCTTTTTTAGTCCCATTTCCCTATACTTTATTATGAGAAAAGTTTGGTTAAATGATACTCATTCCTACTTGCTAAATAGTTAATTTTTAATGTTAAGCAAGAATCTATGCCATTACTCGATTG